>DASQBH010001049.1:0-2551 GCA_035635315.1 Longimicrobium sp. | reverse complement strand
CCACCACGAAGAGGACGTCCTGAAAGCGGTCGATCTCGAACGGCTGCGCCAGCACGGCATCGAGCGAGAACGGCCGCCGGTCGCAGTTGGGCCCGAGCGCATTGGCGGCATCACCCGCGGAGGAGATCAGGCCGCTCCCGTACACCTTCACCTGGCCGTCCTCACGCGTCAGCCCGAACTCCACCGTGAACCAGAACAGCCGCGCCATCTGCGTCAGCTCCTCCTCCGTGCGCGCCTCGGCGGCCACGGTGCCGAAGCCGTGCAGGAAGTCAGCGAACACCGGGTCGGCGTGCAGCGGAACGTGGCCAAAGACGTCGTGGAAGATGTCGGGCTCCGGCAGGTAGTCCAGCTGCGACCGCGGGCGAACGATCACGGTGGTGGGAAAGCGGCGCTCGGCCAGGCACCGGAAGAAGTCGCGGGCGGGGATGAACCCCCTGACCGGGACCGCGTTCCAGCCGGTACGGACGCTCAGCCGCCGGTTCACGTCCGCGAGATCCGGGACCTGGTCCGGGCGCAGGCCGATGGCCTCTGCCCCGTTCAGAAAGACGCGGCTGCCGTTCCGGCGCAGGTCCGCCATGCGGCGCTCGTACAGGATGCTCCAGACCTCGTGGTTCTCCTCGGTATATGCGTTCCAATCCTGGCGTATGAAGATCTGTGGGTCGACCCGGGATGCACCGGTGGAGGGGGGGCGTGCGGTGAGCGTGTCCATCGGGAAGGACTCCTGGAGAAGGAAAGAAAGCGGCCTGTGGGATCCTCCCACGGGCCGCTTCCGCACTGGCCGGAACGCGCGTTGGCTACGCGCGCGCGGGCTCTCGGAGACGGCCCGCGGGCCGGGTCGCGTAGCGACGATGATCGCGGTAGACGGCCAGGCGCGGAGCCATCAATCCAAGCCTAGTAAGGCGGGAACCGTAGGTCAAGGTTCTTGATCGTGCGGGTCGGGGTAGCCCCCCATCTGCAGATTGAGAACCTGCGGCACGCCCTCCCCTGCGGTGCCGAGCGCGTTCCGCCCGGTCGCCCGCGCGCGGCGAATGGTGTGCAGCCTGTATGCGGTGAGTCATGCCGCGGTGAGGAGCTGGTCGCGCCACCTCCACTCCAGGCCCGCCAATCCGCCGACGAAGAGCGCCTCGCCGGCCAGGTGCCCGATCCCGAACCAGGTGGCCGATCCGGAGAAAACGCTGACCAGCCACAGGCACACCACGGCCCAGGCCAGGTTGGCGAACACCAGCAGGCTGATCAACGATCCCGGCCGCCTGGCCCGCCTGGCCAGGCTGAAGGAATACGAGGCGTAGAGCACGTTCACCGCCCCGTTGGCCAGCAGGAGCTCTCGAGGCAGCGCGTACAGGCCGCTGAGCCACCCGCTCAACATCAGCACCGCTACCCCGGCGAGCGCGCCGGCGATGCAGTCGACCCACAACAGGTTTTTCATGATGCTTCGACTGCGCAGGGACGAGGGATCAACGCGGTGCGGCAGGGGCGGCGCTCTGCAGGCGGCGGGCGAGGCGCTGCATGGTGCCGCGGAAATTGTCCTCCAGCCCCGCCACCGCGGCATCGAGGTCACCCGCCGCGAGCGCGCGGGCGATCCGCTCGTGCTCCTGGGTCGACTGCTCGACGGAGCCTTCCTGCCAGTAGTGATGCTCGTAGACGTGCATGCGGCGCTTCATCCCGTCCACCAGGCGCAGCAGCTCGCGGTTGCGGCACCCGGCAAGCAGGGCGCGATGCCACTCTTCGTCCAGCGCGATCCGCCGCGGAACGTCGTCACCCGCGCCGGACAGGGCGGCGTTGAGCTCGTCCAGGCGCGCGAGCTGTGCCGCGGTGAGCGGCGCCGACGAGCGGAGGCCCAGCCCCTCCAGCGTCCAGAGGATCGGGTACGTGTCCAGCACCTCGTCCAGGGCCAGCCCGCGCACCCGAAAGCCGCGCCCGGCATCGGCAGTCAGAAAGCCGTCTTCGGAAAGACGCACGAGCGCCTCCCGCACCGGGGTGCGGCTTACGCCCAGCTCCTCGGCGATGGCGGTGTCCCGCACGCGCATCCCCGGCGTCAGCCCGCCGTGGACGATGCGCTCGAAGACTGCCCCGTACACGTCCTCCCGCAGGAGGCGCCTGGTGATGCGCGTCATGGCCGGTGCTGAAACGTGATCGTTGACACGCGGCTTCGCGCGCCCTCATACTGGATTTGTATTTTGCATACAAAATACAAAATCCGCAACGTACACATCCTCCTCCGTCCCCGGAGCGGTTCCATGCGCCACTGGACACGCCTCGCCACCGTCCTTCCGTTCGCCCTGCTGGGCGTGCCCGACCTCGACACGCCGATCCTCCGCCGGCACGACCGCGACGACGCGCGCTATCTCGCGGCCGGAGAGCGCTGGGGCGCCTCGGTCTGCCGGGTGGGAGCCGCCGCCGGCACGGTGATCGGCGACCGCTGGGTCCTTACCGCGGGCCACGTCGCCGCGAACATCAGCCCCTTTTCCCGCTCCGTCCGCTGCGGCGACCGGCGCTTCGCCATCGCCGAGGACCATACCTATCCGGGGTGGGTGACGAAGCGCGAATCCGG
>DASQBH010001048.1:0-3790 GCA_035635315.1 Longimicrobium sp. | reverse complement strand
CCCGCTGTGCGGCCCGGACAACATCGAGGTCCTGGCCTTCATCGAGCCGGAGATCGATCCCAACGGGTTCGCGTCGGTGACGCACCCCGAAGGCGAATACGCGGCGGCGCTGTACTGCCACAAGTGCTATCGCGCCGTCGGAATCCTGGCCGGGACGGGCCGAGAGGTCTGACGTTCGCGCCAGGGTCTGTCTGCCGGATGGGGGGAGGGGAAGCTCTTGATGGCAAGGGTTTTGCGAATTGAGGGGGGAGTTGGAGAGGGGTGGGTTTGAAGGGGGGCCGGGCTTCCGTTTGAGGGGGCGGAAGACCGGATGGGTGGGGTGGGGAGAGGGCCCCGGTGCCTTTCGTTGGGGGACGAAAGCCCGGGGAGCAGGTGAGGGATGAGGGGGGTTCAGGACCCGGTGCCTTTCGTTGGGGGACGAGAGCCCGGGAGCAGGTGAGGGAATGAGGGGGTGATACGAGAAACGGAGCGCTGGGGGGCGCTCCGTTTCTCGTTTCTGTTTGTTCAGGGATGCTGGAGGAACGTCGACTGCTGGTTCGGGCGTCTCCCTCCGCTGCGCTCCCGTCGTGCTGCGCACGCCCGCGGACGCGCGTCCCTCACGCAACGGGCGGCGGCGGCTCCGGCACCTGCGCCCGCGCGTCGAAGCCCAGCGCGTCCACCAGGCGGTTGAAGAGCTCGCGGGGCAGGTGGCCGCCGCTGGCCTGGTCGTGGCCGCGGCCAAAGCTCGCCTCGTCGTCCGCGCCGATGTCGGGGGCACGCAGAAGGGCGGGGAGCACCAGGTCCGTGCGCTGCGTACGCGCGCTGAACGCCACGACTCCCGGCAGGTAGCCGCGGTTGGCGGCGATCACCGCGAACTTCGGCAGGCGCGTGCGCCACTGCTGCGCAATCAGCGGGTGGATCTGGCACCCGCTGTTCAGGGGAACCAGCGCCCACGGCTGGTCGGCGGAAAAGATCGGCGCCTGCTTGCGCGCGATGGCCAGCTCCGCCTGCACCTCGGCGCGGTAGGCGCGCAGGCGGTCCGCGCCCAGCGCGTCGTCCTCGGCGATGGCGCGGGGGCCGTCCGCCTCCATCAGCATCCGCAGCGGCGTGGCCACGTCGAAGGCGCTGCCGCGGCGGGCGGCGTTGGTCAGCGAGACCGCCTCGCGCAGCCACTTGCCGCTCCAGCGCTTGCGGATCTCCGGCAGCGCATCCCACGGCGCCTTTTCGCCCAGGTCGCTGATCGTCCCCACCGCCGCGATCCACGCCAGGTCTTCGATGTCCACCAGCGGCGACAGCAGGTCGTACGCAAGCCAGGCCGACGCGGGGATCGGGTCCCAGCCGTACGCCAGAACGATGGTGGAAGCCGCATCCTCCGGCTCGCCGTCCGGCCGGTGGTGGTCCACGTACAGCGTCGGCACGCCGGGGAGGACGCCCGCGCGGTGGACGCCCAGGTCCGTGACGATCAGCGCGTCCGGCCGCAGCGCCGCCAGCCGCTGGCGCGCGCCGGCGGAGAACGCGTTCTCGCCGCGGCCGGAGTGCACCACCTGCACGCCGGTAAAGCCCATCCGCGCCAGCCCGCGCCCGAACAGCGCCCCCGCCGCCAGCCCGTCCGCATCGAAGTGGCAGAAGACCACCACGCGCGCGGACGGCGCCAGCGCGCGCAGGAACGCCGCCGCCCGCTCCCGCGCGGGCCCCAGCGCCTGCCCCAGCGGAAGCGGCGGTGAGTCGGAGATCGTCATCGTAGCTCGTCCGCGTCAGTTCAGGCGCGCTCCGAACGCACGGAACGGTCCACCCGCCGCGCGGAGTGGACCGTTCGCTGCGCGGGTCAACGTCTTCGTCGTTGCCCGCTATTCCCTGTTCCCTGCCGTCCCTACCGCGTCGCCCGCAGCTGCCCCGACAGCAGCATCATCGGCCCAAAGCTGGGCTGGCCCAGCAGGCCCGCATCCACCCCCACGGTGCCGTTGAGCGCGTAGTTGATCGGCTGCCCGGAGAGCGCGTTGCGCGCGACGTTCGCCAGCCCGGGGATGTCGTTGAAGCTGATGGCGATGTCGATGGGCACCAGCGTCTCGCCCCCGGCCTGCAGCGGCACGCCCAGCGGAAAGTCCACGCGGGCGGCGTTGCTCCCCGCCAGCTGCAGCTGGCCCACCAGGCGGGTGAGCGTAAGGCCCACCGGATTCGGGTTGCCGACCCGGGCGTACAGCCGCACCGCGGCGCCACCGACGGGATTCTCCAGGCTGGGGCCCAGCAGCCGAAGGTGCGCCTGCTGGGTGCCGTCCACCCGGAAGGTGGGCGCCTGCAGCACCTGCTCCAGCCCCAGTCCGGCGCATCCGGAAAGGGCGAACGCCATCAGCGGCAAAAACGCCGTCCTCAGTGCGGCTCTCATCTCGTCCGACTCCTGCAAGTGGTTGTCGCGTCGTACCCTGATGGACGCGCGCGATGGTCCGGGCGTCACCCTGTGCAAGGAGGGGGCCGGTTGAGGCGTGGGTCGATTGCGCCCGCCGCGCCTGGATATGGGCGTGACCCAAACGCCTGCGGGTGTTACATTTCCGTCCACCGCGTCCCCTCGCGGTGACGCACCCTGACCTGCTGGACGGATGGACTCGCAGAACACGGCTCCCGCGCCGCGCCTGGCGCTCTGGACGTGCGTGGCGGTGATGGTGGCGCTGGTGATCGCGGCCGCGTTTGCCGCGGCGCCGCGCCCGGCCCCGCGCTTTCACGGCACCACCTACACCCAGGTGCTTCCCGCCGCGGAGTTCGCGCTCACGGACCACGACGGGCGGCCCGTGTCGCTGCGCAGCTACCGCGGCGCGCCGGTACTGCTGTTCTTTGGCTACACGCACTGCCCCGACGTCTGCCCGCTCACGCTGGACAAGCTCACCCGCGCCCTCCGCACCGCCGGCGGCTCGGTGAAGGACGTCCGCATCCTGCTGGTCACGCTGGACCCCGCGCGCGACACGCCCGCCGCGCTCAAGACGTACGCATCGCGCTTTGGCCCCGCCGTCGTGGGCCTTACCGGCGACAGCGCGGGGTTGGCAAAGGCGCGCCAGGGCTACGGTGCGTACATCACCCAGGCCCCCGCGCAGCCCGCGGCCCACGCCCACGGCGCCCACGCGCAGCCGACGGCCGCCGCCGCGCTGAAGACCGTGCACCCCGGCGCCGTGTACGGAATCGACCGCCACGGCAACCTGCAGGTGGTCATCTCCGACGCTGCCACGCCGGAGCAGGTGGTGGACGACGTGCGGACGCTGTCTCGACTTTGATCAAATCTGGACCGTCCGCTGAAGGGATTTCACGCAAGGGATGGATAGAGGACGCGGATGGCTCATCCGCGTCCTCTATCCGTTCCTACGTGCGATCCTTTTACCGATCCTCGTCCTGCGGAATGATGCCAGATCCGGAAAAGCATCAGGTACAGAGGAACAAACAAAAGCCAGAGGAACAAAGACAAGCCGGTTTACTCTGTTCCTCTGGCTTTTGTCTGTTCCTCTGTACCTTTCGCTGTTTGTTTTTGCGGATTCGGTATGAGGGAAATCCGATCGGTGAACCCCCTCAGGCGATCCCCTCCTCCGGGAGCGCGCGGAAGGCTTCCTCCAGCTCGCGGCGGGTGCGGTCGTCCAGGCGCAGGGACTCGGCGCGGACGCTGCTCTCGATGCTGGCCACGCGCTTGGCGCCGGGGATGGGAACCAGCGACGGCGAAACGCCCAGCATCCACGCCAGCACCAGCTCCTCGGGCGTGGCGCCGTGGTACCGCGCGCCGATCTCGCGCAGCTCCTCGCTTTCGCGCAGCAGCCGCACCCGCCGCCCGCCGCCC
>DASQBH010001047.1:0-2080 GCA_035635315.1 Longimicrobium sp. | reverse complement strand
CACTTGCCGGAGTACATGAAGTCGTTGGCCGTCTTCAGGTCGAACTCCGCCGGCTCGGCGTGCGGGTGGCGCACCAGCGGGGCGCCGTTGGGCCAGCGCCCCACCACCTTGGCGCCCAGCATTTTGCGCTGCTCGGCGTCGTGGCTGGCCTTGGCGTCGAGGTACTGCCAGAACTGGCGCACGTGCTGCTCGTACTGGCGAAACACCACGTAGGTGCCGTTGCGACCCAGGTCGCGCCGGCTGCGCTGGCTGGGCACCGTGTCGGGGTCGTACGGCCGCTCCGGGAGCGTGGCGCGGGCCACCGCCGTGTCGGGCACCGTGGGGGTGTCGGGAATCTCGTCGTAGGCGTCCGTGTAGCCCAGCAGCACCTCGCCCGCGGGGATGTGCGGCTCCAGCGGCGACGGCGCCTCGTCGTCGTCGGGGGGGGTAAAGCCCCGCACCCGCGGCTGCCCGATGCCGTCGTGGAACCCAAAGTGCTCCTTGTCCTGGGCAAGCATGATGCTGCCCAGCGGCTCGCCCAGGCGCACGCCGTGCCGCGCCGCCCGCGCCCGTTCCGTCTCCACCAGCTCCTCGAGGTGCTCGGGCGTGTCGGCATAGACGAAGATCATGCCGTGCACTTCGTCCGTGGCGGGATTGCCCCACTGCCAGTGGGCCGGCGCGGATTCGCCGTTGTCGCCCATCACGCGCTGCTTGTAGTCCGATGCCATTCCCTCGCGGAACTCCGGCGAGAAGGTCTGCAGCTCCTCCTGACGCATCCCCAGCTTCTTGAGCCCGGGGAAGGCGATCGCCAGGTTCACGGCGCGGCCCTCCTTCTCCACCACCGAGCTGCGGCGGGTGGCTTTGGTGACCACGTCCGCCATCTCACCCACCCAGGCCCGGCCGGCGGCGGGGTCGTCGGGCAGGTACACGCGCACGTAGTCGGCCTGCTTGAGGGCGTAGTAGCTGCGCACCACTAGCCCCTGCACGTCATCCAGCTCCACCTTGGGCGTGGGCGCCGTTGCCGTGGGCTTGGCGGCGTCGAGCCCCTTGCCGGTGTTGTCGACGTTGCTGCTGCCGCCAAAGCGCCGCAGCCAGGTGGCGGCCTCGTCGGCCGTCATGTCGTCGTACAGCCCCAGGCGGATCTTGCTGTTGTTGTTGATGTTGTCCACCGACAGCCAGCGGTAGGCGCTGTACCACACCTGGGTGGGGATCTGGCTGTCGCGCGAGTACGCCTTGAACTTCTGCTCCTGCGACGCGCCGTCCTGCACCAGGTTCTTCGTCCGCGGGAACCCCACGCAGTTGCTCCACACGCCCGTCAGGCCGCTGGCCGACTTGTCGATGAAGTCGCCCAGGTAGTTTTCCCAGCTGCCGTCGAAGTTGCTGAAGAACACCAGCCGGCGGCCGTTGTCGACGATCACCCAGCGGGCAAAGTGGATGGAGGGGATGCCGGCCAGGGTGCCCGTGTTGCTGAAGTACTTGGCCGTGACGTCGATGAAGGTGAGCACCGCCCGCAGCACCAGCCCCCGGAACCAGAGCGGCTCCTTGATGTAGATGACGCTGCTCATCTGGTTCTGGACGATGCGGTCCTCGGCCGTGAGCAGCTCCTTGATGTCCTTGTTGAGGATGATGACCGGGTCCGTCTTTTCCAGGTGCCGCAGGTACAGGTACGCGGGGACCAGCACCGCCAGCACGGCGACCAGCACCATCAGCCCCGCCGACAGCAGCGGCGTGCCCGTGGCCCAGCTCAGCACCAGCGACACCACCGCCAGCAGCGCTACGACCGCCGCGATCCCGGCCTCCAGCAGGTAGTCGGGGTTGAAGAGCGGCGTGGGGAACGCCCCCGGCTTTTGCCGGGCCCACTGCAGGTGCGGCTGCGAGAACACCCAGTCGCGAATGCGCTCGCGGATCTTGAGGGGGTCCGTGCCAAAGTCCGGCTTGCCCGCGTTCTCGTCCAGGTAGCCTTCAATGGCCTGGTGCAGCTCTTCTTCGCGGTGGATCTGGTCCACCGAGCGGTGCATGGTGCCGGTATAGAAGGTGTTGGTCTGCACGCGGTGGCGCAGAAACCAGCCGTGCACGGCGGCGCGCTCGCCGATCCCCGGCC
>DASQBH010001046.1:0-2505 GCA_035635315.1 Longimicrobium sp. | reverse complement strand
CCAGCAGCATCCCCAGCAGGTAGCCGATGGTCGCGCCCCAGAACACGCGGCGGCGCGCGGGGGTCTGGCGGCGCAGGCGGTGGCCCAGCCAGAGGAGCAGGGCGGGGACGACGAAGAGGCCGATCACCAGCGCCAGTCGCGAATCGCTCATGCGCGGGCGCGGGGGTAGAGCCACAGCCACACGCCGCTGATCACCAGGATGGCCAGCGCGACGGCCGCGATGTCGCTCAGCAGCGTCCAGCCGTCGCCGAAGATCTCGCCGGAGTGCAGCTTTTCCAGGAACACGTCGTTGCGCAGCCCCACGTGCAGCACCCGCCCGCTGGCCAGGTCCACCGTCACCTCGTGCACCTCGCGATCGTCGAAGCGCACCTTTACCAGGCCGTCGCCGGGGCGCAGGTCCATGCGGTCGATGCCGGACGCCGCCACCTCCGGCCGCACGGCGCGCTCCGCCCGCGCGGCGAGCTCCGCCACCGGCAGGGAGGCGGCCAGCGCGCCGGGGGAGTCGTTGGGGACGTCGGGCATCAGCCCCAGCGGGCGCTTGTGGTTCAGCAGCACGCCGGTGATGCAGATGATCAAAACGATGCCCGTGGTGACGATGCCCAGCCACAGGTGCGAGTAGAACATCCACCGCGCCCACCCGCGCGAGCGGTCGCGCGGCTTGCGATCGGCGGCGGGAACGGGGCGGGTGCTTGCGGAGAGCGGCATCCGGGTGCAGGCTAAGGGAACAACGGCCGTATACAGAATACAGGTGCGACGCTACACCGCTCGCCAATCCGCGGCAAGGACGCGCGGCGTGGCGAGAAACCTGCGGCGCGCCGCGCGCACCGTCCGGGGCACCCCCGCGCCGGAGGTGCTCCGCCGTACGTCCCACACCAGCCCGGACCCATGCACCCACTCCGCAGTGCACTCGTCGCGCTCGCCCTGCTCGCCGCGCCTTCGCTGGCGGCGCAGGTGGAGCGGAACACGCCGCCAGACCCGGACTCCGTGCGGTACCGCGGGCTCGCCTGGCGCAACCTGGGGCCAAACCGCGGCGGCCGCTCCATCGCCGTGGCGGGCAGCACCAGCCGGCCGCTGGAGTACTACTTTGGCGCCACGGGCGGCGGGCTGTGGAAGACCACCGACGGCGGCACCACCTGGCAGCCGACCACGGACGGCCACATCGGCACGGCCAGCGTGGGCGCGGTGGAGGTCTGCCAGTCCAACCCCGACGTGCTGTACCTGGGCACGGGCGAGACGCAGCTGCGCGGCAACGTGCAGTCGGGCGACGGCGTGTACAAGAGCACCGACGCCGGCAAGACGTGGACGCACGTGGGCCTGCGCGAGGCGCGCAACGTGGGGCGCATCCGCGTTCATCCCACCAACTGCGACATCGCCTACGCCGCCGCCTTTGGCCACTACAGCGAGCCGAACGCAGAGCGCGGCATCTACCGCACCACGGACGGCGGGCAGACGTGGACGCAGGTGCTGCGGCGCGACGAAAAGACGGGCGGCGTCGACATCTCCATCGATCCCCAGAACCCCGACATCGTCTACGCGGCGCTGTGGGAGGCGTGGCGCAACCAGTGGGCGATGAGCAGCGGCGGCCCCGGGAGCGGCCTGTTTCGCAGCAACGACGGCGGCGCCACCTGGACGGAGCTCACGCGCCGGCCCGGGATGCCGCAGCAGGGGCTGATCGGCAAGATCGGCGTCTCCGTCAGCCCGGCGGACCCCACGCGCGTGTACGCCATCGTGGAGCACGACAGCGGCGGCGTGTTTCGCAGCGACGACCGCGGCGACACCTGGGAGCGGGTGAACACGGAGCGCAAGCTGCGGCAGCGCGCCTTCTACTACACGCGGCTGCTGGCGGATCCCAAGGAAAAGGACCGCGTATACGTGCTGAACGTTGGATTCTTTCGCTCCGACGACGGCGGCAAGACGTTCCCCACGGCCATCCGCGTGCCCCACGGCGACAACCACGACCTGTGGATCGCCATGGACGACAACCAGCGGATGGTGCAGGGGAACGACGGCGGCGGCAACGTGAGCGTGAACGGCGGCAAGAGCTGGACGGACCAGGACTATCCCACGGCGCAGATCTACCGCCTGGCCCTTACCCACCACCAGCCGGCGATGGCGTGCGGCGGGCAGCAGGACAACACCACCGTCTGCGTCCCCATCCGCGGCTGGGGGCACCTGAACGCGGGCGGCCGCAACTTCTTCGCGGCGGGGGGATGCGAAAGCGGCTACGTGGCCCCGCATCCCGTCAACACCGACATCTACTACGCCGGCTGCTACGGCGGCTCGCTGGACCGCTTCGACTACGGCACCGGGCAGAACCGCCCCGTCAACGTCTGGCCGGAGAACCCCATGGGCCAGTCCGCCGCCGACCTGCGCGAGCGGGTGCAGTGGACCTTTCCCATCGTCTTTGACCCCATGGACCCGCGGACGCTGTACACCGGGACGCAGCACCTGTGGAAGTCTACGAATGAGGGGCAGAGCTGGCAGCGCATCTCGCCGGACCTGACG
>DASQBH010001045.1:0-2391 GCA_035635315.1 Longimicrobium sp. | reverse complement strand
AGCCGCCGATGCTGCCGAACACCGATCCGCGCGCCTGCCCGTACACGCAGGGATGGAACTGCACCACCGTGGCGGTGGAGACGGAGAACTGCGACTGGACCAACGCCGCGGGCTGCGGCACCGGCGGCGGAATGGGCTGCTGATCGAACCCGGCCCGGGATGGATGACGCGCGGGCCGGGAGCGTTCCCGGCCCGCGCGCTCGTATGGGCTGACCGGACGTTGGCTCCGCGGTGGCGCGCATCGTGAAGTGCGCTGGTGCAACTCGTTGCGCCTTCACGTGATCGCCGAGTACATGCCGATGCCGGACCGAAACCGCGGAACCAGACGCATCTTCCCTTGCACCGCCGCCATGCTGATGTCGGCGGCGCTCGCCGCGTGCGGCGGTGGCGACGTGAGCCTGCGCGAAGAGGCGCAGCTGGGCGCCGCCCTCGCCGCCGAGGTGCAGCGGCAGATGCCGCTGATCCGCGACCCCGGCGCCGTCGCCACGCTCAACCGCCTGGGCGACCAGCTCGCCGCCCGCGCGGACGCGACGGAGCGGGACTACACCTTCTACCTGGTGGATTCGCCGGAGGTGAACGCGTTCGCCATTCCCGGCGGCCACATCTTCGTGAACCGCGGGCTCATCGAGAGCGCGGACGAGCTTTCGGAGCTGGCGGGGGTGCTGGGGCACGAGATCGCCCACGTCACCGAGCGCCACGGCATCGAGCAGATGAAGAAGCAGCAGGGCGCCGGCACGCTGATCGGCCTGATCTACGCCATCCTGGGCCGCGAGCCGGGGACGCTGGAGCGGGTCGCCATCGAGGCGGGTGGCGCGGCCGTGTTCGCCCGCTACGGCCGCGAGGCGGAGCGCGAGGCGGACCAGCGCGCCATCCAGACGCTGCCCGCCGCGGGCTACGATCCCGAGGGCGTGGCCACCTTTTTCGAGGAGCTGCTGGCGCAGCAGGCGCGGGAGCCCACGCTGCTCGACACCTGGTTCGCCAGCCACCCCACCAGCCAGGAGCGCGTGCAGAACGCCCGCACCATGATCGGCACCCTCAAGGTGGACCGCTCGCGCCTGGTCGACGACACCCCCGAGTACCAGGCCTTCCGCGCCCGCGTCCGCCGCCTCGGGGGCGCGTCGACCGGCCCGGTGCCGGTCGGACAGTAGAAAAGATAGGCCTCACACAGAGTTAGCAGAGTTAGCGGAGTTTTCTCGTGCTGATCCCGCAGAGCTCGCGGTAAAGCCCCGGTTGCGGACGCGCGAGTGCCTGGGATGCCGCACACGGCCAAGCCGCCGGTGTCCGCGCAGGCGGACAGTGTGACGTTGTTGCCGCGAATTCATTCGCTCCGCTCGAAGCCAGCCGAAACGCACCCGGTCCGGACGCGCGGGTGCACCCCTTCACCGCCCGCTCATCAGCCGCGCGCACGCCTCAGACGACCCTTCCGGCGTAAGCTGGATGCGCTGCAGCGTGACCAGCCCCTTGCCCTGGGGGAGATAGCGGATGACACGCTCCGTGCCGCCGTCATCCACCCGGTACGCGTACTCCACGGTGGCGTCGCCCGGCGTCCCGGCCTCGCGGCGGATGATCCGCATCCCCTCGCGCATGCCCGCGGCGTACGCGGGCGAGGCGGGATCCAGCCCGGTGATCCGCAGCCCGTTCGCCTCCATGGCCGCCAGGTCGAAGCCGCGGGAAAACTCCGGCTGCGTCACCGTCTCCACCCTCGCGCAGGATCCAAAGACGTCCGTCGGCAGCAGCACCGGCTCGCCGCGCTCCACGTGCCGCGCCAGCTCTGCGGTGACGTCCAGCCCCAGCGACTCCTGCATGACGATGGGGAACAGCGCGCCCGCGTCCACCCGCGTCCCCGCCTGCGCATCGCGGATCGCGAACTCGCGCTGGGCCAGCATCACGTCGTCCATGTCCGCGCGGCCGCCCGTGTGCGCGCGGATGCGATGGTCCAGCAGCAGCGCCAGCAGGTGCCCGCGGTCGTACGGCAGCTGGTGCACGTTGGGGTCTGACCAGAACCGCTCCGCCAGCTCGGAGTTGGGGATGGCGCGCACGGGCGAGCCGCCGTTGCGCACCAGCACCCGGTTCACCTCCGCCACGTACTCCGCCGGCGTCCACAGCCCCACGCGCAGCAGGGCGCGGCCCGCGTAGAAGTCCGTCCATCCCTCCGTCAGCCAGGCCGCGCCCGCCCCCACGCTCTCCGGGTAACCGCCCGTCTCCGCGGGGATCCAGGTGTGCATGTACTCGTGCGCCAGGAACCGCGACGCGTCCGCCAGCGGAAAGCCCGGCGTGGATGCCACGGAAAAAGCGTCCCCGCGCGCCGTGCCGGTGTAGGAGAGCGACGATCCCGTACCTCCCAGCGGCGCCAGCGGAACGAAGAAGGGACGGCCGGCGTCCCCCCACAGC
>DASQBH010001044.1:0-12424 GCA_035635315.1 Longimicrobium sp. | reverse complement strand
GCTTCGTCCTGACGCAGGAGTCGCTGCGCGGCGCCGTGCCGGGCGGAACCGAGGCGATCCTGGTCCGCGACGCGGCCTCCGAAGCCGCCGAGGGAGTCGCGTCGGAGGATACGGAGGTGTCGCCGGCGCAGCTGGCGTACGTGCTCTTCACCTCCGGCTCCACCGGAAAGCCCAAGGGCGTGGCGGTGGAGCACCGGCAGATCGCGAACTACGTCGCCGCCGCGCGCGAGCGGCTGGGGGTGGAGGCGGGCGCGACGTACGCCACCGTATCCACCTTTGCCGCCGACCTGGGCAACACCATGGTCTTCGGCGCGCTCTGCGGCGGCGGCACGCTCCACGTCATCGGTCAGGAGACGGCGGCGGACGCCGACGCCCTTGGCCGGTACGTGCAGCGGCACGGCATCGACTGCCTGAAGATCGTCCCCTCGCACCTGGGCGCGCTGCTGCAGGGCGCCCACCCGGCGCACGTGCTCCCCCGGCGCCTGCTGGTGCTGGGCGGCGAGGCCGCGCCCTGGGGGCTGGTGGAGCGCGTGGCCGAGCTGGCGCCGGAGTGCCGGGTGGTCAACCACTACGGCCCGACGGAGACCACGGTCGGCGTGTCGACGCTCCCCGTGGGCCGCCGGGACGGCTCTCCCGCCGCGACGGTGCCGATCGGCCGGCCGCTCCCCAACTGCGCGCTGTACGTGCTGGACGCGGCGCTGCACCCGGTGGTGCCGGGCGCGGCGGGCGAGCTGTGGGTGGGCGGCGCCGGGGTGGCCCGCGGCTACCTGGGGCGCCCGGAGCTCACGGCCGAGCGCTTCGTCCCCAACCCGTTCGAGGGCGGGCGGATGTACCGCACGGGCGACCGGGTGCGCCTCCTTCCCGACGGGAGCGTGGAGTTCCTGGGCCGCGCCGACCGCCAGGTGAAGATCCGCGGCTTTCGCGTGGAGCCGGGCGAGATCGAGGCGGCGCTGCTGTCGCACCCCGCCGTCCGCGCCGCCGTGGTGACGCTGGCCGGCGAGGAGCAGCGGCTGGCCGCGTACGTGGTGCCGGGGACGGGAGAGGGTGCGCCCGAGGAGCTCAAGCGGTTCCTGGCGTCGCGCCTTCCCGACTACATGGTGCCGGCGTACGTGGTGGCGCTGGACGCGCTTCCCCTTACCCCCAACGGCAAGGTGGATCGTGCCGCGCTCCCCGCGCCCGAGGCGTCCGCGTCCGGCGCGTCCGTCGCGCCGCGCACCCCCGCCGAGCACACGCTGGCGGCCATCTGGGCCGACGTGCTGCAGGTGGACGACGTGGGCATCCACGACAACTTCTTCGACCGGGGCGGCGACTCCATTCTGGCCATCCAGGTGGCGGCCCGCGCCAACGCGGCGGGGCTGCGCCTGAACCCCAACCGCATCTTCGACCACCAGACGATCGCCGAGCTGGCCGCCATCGCCAACCCGCTCCCGGAGACCGCCGCCGGGGACGGGCCGCTGGTGGGGGAGGTGCCGCTCACGCCGATCCAGCGCTGGTTCTTCGATGAGGACTTCGCGGACCCGCATCACTGGAACCAGAGCCTCCTGCTGGACGTCGCGCCGGAGGTGACCACCCCGGTGCTGGAGGCCGCGGTGCGCGCCGTCGTCGCGCATCACGACGCCCTGCGCGCGCGCTTCGAAAAGACGGCGGAGGGCTGGCGCCAGCACATCGCGGACGCGGGGGAAGCGGCGGACTGCTTCGAACGCGTCGAGCTGCCGTCGACGACGGCGTTCGCCCGTGCCGCCGCGCTCGCGAACGCGGTGGAGGACCGGCAGGCCGCCCTGGACCTGGCGAACGGCCCCGTCGCGCGCTTCACGCTCCTGGATGGGGGGCCGGACCAGCCGCGCAAGCTGCTGGCCGTGGTGCACCACCTGGTGGTGGACGCGGTGTCGTGGCGCATCCTGCTGGAAGACTTCACCACCGCGTGCGAGCAGCTGGCGCGGGGTGAGGCGGTGGCGCTGCCGCCGCGCACCAGCTCGATCGCCGTGTGGGCGACCCGCCTGGCCGAGGCGGCGCGCTCCCCGGAGATCGTGGAGCAGCTCCCCTTCTGGCGCACGGGTGAGGACGGGGAAGCGCTCCGCCTGCCCCGCGACCTGGCGAACGGGGAGAACACGGTCGCCTCGGCGCGGACGCTGCTCGCCTCGCTGGAGGCGGAGGCCACCGAGGCGCTGCTGCAGGGCGCCGCGGCGCGGCACGGCGCGCAGCCGCACGAGCTGATCCTGGCCGCCCTGGCGCGCGCCGTCACCTCGTGGGGCGGCGCTCCCGGGGTGCTGGTGGAGATGGAGGGGCACGGCCGCGAGGACCTGTTCGGCGACGTGGACCTGCTGCGCACCGTCGGCTGGTTCACCACGCACTACCCCGTGCACGTGCGCACCACCGCCGAGGCGAGTCCCGCCGACGCGGTGGAAGCGGCGAAGGAAGCGCTCCGGCGCATCCCCGCCCGCGGCATCGGCTACGGCCTGCTGCGGCACCTGAACGACGAGACGGCGGCGGCGCTGGCCGGCGAGCCCGCTCCGGAGCTGAAGTTCAACTACCTCAGCCGGATCGGCGAGGGCGGCGCGGCCGGCGGTCCGCTGCGGATGGCCAGCGAGCACCCGGGCGCCGACCGCAGCCCGCGCGGACACCGCCGCTACCTGCTGGACCTGAACGCCAGCGTCGTGGGCGGCCAGCTGCACTTCCACTGGGCGTACAGCGAGAACGTCCACCGTGCGTCCACCATCACCGCGCTGGCGGCGGCGGTGCTGCACGAGCTGCGGACCCTCATCGCGCCGCCGCCCCCGCGCGGCGACGCGCCCGAGCCGCCTCCTTCGGGGGGCGGCGACGGGCCCGACCCGGACCCCGAGCCCCGCCCGGGTCCGGGACCGGACTTCGCGCTCGCCCGCCTGGACGAGTCGGAGCTCGACGCCGTGCTGAGCGAGGCCGCGGCGGCCAACGGCGCGGCGCCGGTGGAGGACGTGTATCCCCTCACGCCCCTGCAGGAGGGGCTGCTCTTCTACGCGCTGGCCCCGGGAAGCACCGTGGGCTTCGAGCAGAAGAGCATCACCATGCGCGGCGCGCCGGACCCGGCCGCGTTCGAGCGGGCGTGGCAGCAGGTCATCGACCGGCACACGGCGCTGCGCACGGCGTTCGTCTCCGCCGGCAGCCATCGCATGCAGGTGGTGCTGCGCGACCGCCGCATCCCCATCGACCACCAGGACTGGCGCGGCTCGGGGGATGACGCGGCCCTGCGCGAGCGGCTGGACGCGTACCTGCGGGCCGACCGCGAGCGCGGCTTCGACCCCGCGCGCGCGCCGCTGATGCGGATGTCGGTGATCCGCATGCGCGACGACGAGACCGAGGTGGTGTGGAGCTATCACCACCTGGTGCTCGACGCCTGGTGCCGCGACCTGGTGCTGGGCGAGGTGCTGGAGGCGTACGAGGCCATCCTGCGCGGCCGCGCCCCCCGCGCCGGCGCCGCGGACCCCTTTCGCAACTACCTGGTCTGGCTCGAGGGCCGCGACCGGGCGGCGGCGGAAGCGTACTGGCGCACCACGCTGGCCGGCTTTCGCGAGCCGACGCGCCTCTTTGGCGACGCGCTGGCGCGCCGCACGGGTGGGGCGCGGGTGGCGGAGGCCTCCGTCCAGCTCTCCCGCGCGGAGAGCGAGGCGCTGCAGGAGTTCGCCCGCCGGCACCGGCTGACGCTGGGGACGCTCGTCTCCGGCGCGTGGGCGCTGGTCCTGGGCCGCTACGGCCGCACCGGCGACGTGGTCTTCGGCACCACGGTCTCGGGGCGGCCGGCGGACCTGCCGGGCGCCGCGCAGATGGTGGGGATGTTCATCAACAACCTGCCGGTGCGCACGCGGGTGCGGCCCGAGGCGCCGGTGGAGCAGTGGCTGGGCGAGCTGCAGAAGGCGCTGGTCTCGGTGCGCGACTACGAGTGGGTGGCGCCGGCCAGCGTGGCGCAGTGGGCGGGCCGCCCCGCGCACGAGCAGCTGTTCGAGAGCCTGATCGTCTTCCAGAACACCCCCGGCGGCCAGTCCTCCGGTGAGGCGGCGGGCGAGGCGGTGCCGTTCGACGTGGTCGGCGTGCGCAGCCGGCTGGAGACCGCGTACCCGGTCACCGTGGTCGCCGGGCCGCTCAACCCGCTCTTCGTGCGGCTGGTCTACGACGCCCGGCGCTTCGAGGCCGCGGCGATGGCCCGCGTCGCGGAGAGCATCGGCGCGGTGCTGCGCGCGTTCGCGGCCGGGACGGCGGGGAGCGTGGGCGAGGTGTCGGTGCTTGGCGAGGCGGAGCGCAGCCGGCTGCTCGCGCCGGCGTCCGTCCCCGCGGACGGCGCGAGGGAGAGCGTGCACGAGCTGATCGGTTCGTGGGCGGAGCGGCGCAGTGCCGAGCCGGCCATCACGGACGCGGACGGGGAGATCACCTGGGCGGAGCTCGACGGGCGCGCGTCGGAGGTGGCGGCGCGGCTGCGCGAGCACGGCGCCGGGCCGGGGACGCTGGTGGCGCTTTCGTTCGATCGCGGCGCGGACGCGATCGCGGCCATGCTGGGCGCGCGCCGCTGCGGCGCCGCGTTCACCCTCGCCGGGGCAGGGGAGGGGACTGATTCGTCATCCGCCGACCTGTGGCTGAGCGCAGCCGAATGCGAGACGCTGTCCCGGGCGGAGCGGACGGACGTTCCGCAGGGCGTGCTCTGCCGGGTGCCGGTCGATACGGAGCTCGGGCTGCACGTCGGCCTCTCCGAGCAGGCCGTCCTGGGACGCGTCGCCGCGCTGTCCGAGCACCTCGGCGTGGGCGCGGCGGACCGCGTCCTGGTCGCGGGGCGGTTCGACGCGCGGGCCGCGCTGCGGGCGCTGGTGGCGCTGGCGGGCGGGAGCACCGTCGCGCTGGCCGAAGCGGCCGTGGACGCCGCCGCGGTGCTGCACGCCCTGGACGCGTCGGGAGCGACCGTGCTGGAGGCGGCGCCCGCGGAGTGGCTGGAGCTGGTGCAGGCCGGCTGGCAGGGGGGCGCGGAGCTCAAGGTGGTCAGCGTGGGCCCCGCACTGGGCGCGTACCTGGCGGGCGAGCTGGCCCGGCGGAGCGCGCGCGTGCTCAAGGTCCACGAGCCGGGCGGAATCCCTTCGTGGAGCACCGCGACCGTGGTGGACGCGGCCGGCGCGGCGGAGTCGCCGCTGGACCTCGGGACGGCGGTCGGCGGGTGGACCCTCCACGTGGTCTCGGCCGGGCTGGACCTGGCGCCGGTCGGCGTGGACGGAGACGTCTACGCCGAGTCGGCCATCGCGCCCTGGCCGGGCGAGGACCCGCGGGCGAGCCGGTTCGTCCCCAACCCCTTCGCCGCGCGCCCCGGCGCGTGGCTGTACCGGACGGGCGACGTGGCGCGCCGGCGGGAAGACGGGCGACTGGAGTTCCGCGGCGGCGCGGCGGAGGAGGCGTCCGCGGCGTCGACGGTGCGGGCGCGCCTGCTGGCGCACCCCGCCGTCGCCGACGCCCGGGTGCGCACCTGGACGGACCCCGCGGGCGACGACCGCCTGGTGGCGTACTTCGTCGCGGCGCCGGGGACGGCGCTGATCGTCGAGACGCTGCGCGGCTTTCTGCGCACCGGGCTGCCGCGGCACCTGGCGCCGCAGTACTTCGTCCGCATGGCGGCCCTCGGCCGCGCCCTGCCTTCGCCGGACGAGGCGGGGACGCGCCTGGAGACGCCGTACGAGGCGCCGTGCGACGGGTGGGAGCTGCGGCTGCGGCGGATCTGGGAAGAGCTCTTCGGGATCAGCCCCATCGGCGTCACGGAGAACTTCTTCGACCTGGGCGGCCACTCGCTGATCGCCGTGCGGATGATGGCGGCGGTGGAGCGGGAGTTCGGCACCCAGCTTCCCCTGGCCGTGCTGCTGGGCGCGGGGACCATCCAGGGGCTCGCCGCCGTCCTGCGCGACGAGAGCGCCCCGGCCCCCGCGTCGCCCCTGGTGCCGATCCGCGCCAGCGGCTCGCGGCCGCCCCTGTTCTGCGTCCACGGCATGGGCGGCGAGGTGCTGAGCTACGTGGACCTGGCCACCTGCCTGGGAAGCGACCAGCCGTTCTACGGGCTGCAGGGCCTCGCCTGGCAGGGCGGCGACGACGTGGAGCTCACCCTGGAAGAGATCGCCGCCAGCTACCTGGCCGCCGTGCGCGAGGTGCAGCCGGAAGGGCCGTACCGCATCGCGGGCTACTCGTTCGGCGGCTTCGTGGCGCTGGAGATGGCGCAGCAGCTGGTGGCCGCGGGCGAGTCGGTGGCGCTGCTGGGGATCCTGGACACCAGCCTGCACGCGCAGTCCAGCGCCGCCGACTGGGCCGAGGTGATCCTGAAGTTCGCCCGCCCCGGCTGCCCCGTGACCGTCCAGGAGCTGCGCGCCGCGGGCGGGGTGGAGGCGCAGGTGGCGTACGCGGTGGAGCACGGGGTGTTTCCGCCGGGCGTCACCTATCCCACCGCCCTCCGCTACCTGCGTGCGGGCACCCGCCACAGCGATGCCAAGCAGCGCTACGTCGTGAAGCCGTACCCGGGGCAGATCACCCTCTTCCGGGCGCTGGAAGGCCACGTCGTGGGCGACGAGGACCCCACCCTGGGCTGGGCCGCCGTGGCGGAGGGGGGACTGGAGATCCACGACGTCCCCGGGAACCACGACCTGATCCTTCAGCGGCCGCACGTGCAGGCGCTGGCGGGGGTGCTGCGCGCCAGCCTGGACCGCGTGCAGGAGCCCGCCCCGGCCGCCGGCGAGGCCGCATGCGTCTGAACCCGCGCCCCGCGCGGCCATCCCCCATCGAGGTGACTCCGTGCCCCAATTCCTGAAGCTGCTGTCCTTTCTGCTCCGCCAGTCCGACGACCCCCGGGGCGCGGCGCGGCGGCTGGCGGTCGTGGTCGTGCTGGGCGTGATCGGCGGCGGGGCCAGCACGGTGCTGCTGATGCTCATCAACACCATGCTGGCCGACCCCGCCGGCATCAGCGCCGGCTCGTGGGGCTCGTTCGCCGCGCTCTGCGTGCTGCTGCCGGTGTCGCGCTTCGTGTCGCAGGTGCTGCTCGTCCGCCTTACCCAGGCCACCGCGTCGGACCTGCGGCTGCGGCTTACCCAGAAGATCCTGTCGGCGCCCCTGGCCCGGCTGGAGAAGCTGGGCGCCCCGCGGATGCTGGCGTCGCTGACGGACGACGTGCAGGCGCTCACCTCGGCGCTCACCAACGTGCCGGTGATGTTCCTTCACGGCACCGTGGTGGTGAGCTGCCTGGCGTACATGGCCTGGCTGTCGTGGCAGCTGTTCGGGTTCGTGCTGGCCACCGTGGTGCTGGGCATCGTCTCGTACCAGATCCCGCTGGCGGGGGCGCTGCGCCACTTTCGCCAGAGCCGGCAGACCTGGGACGTGCTGTTCGGGCACTTTCGCGGCCTCATCGAGGGCGCCAAGGAGCTCAAGCTGCACCGCCCGCGCCGCCACGCCTTCGTCGACCGCCAGCTCGGCCCCACCGTGGCCGCGCTGCGCGGGCACAACACGGCCGGCGGGACCATCCACGCGCTGGCCAACTGCTGGGGGCAGGTCCTGTTCTTCATCCTGATCGGCGCCGTGCTGTACGTGGGGCCCAAGATCGGGGGGATCGAGGCGCCGGTGCTCACGGGGTACACCCTGGCCATCCTGTACATGCTCACGCCGCTGGACGTGGTGATGAACCAGATCACGGCCATGGGGCGCGGGGCGGTCGCGGCGCAGGCGGTGGAGCAGCTGGGCCTCTCGCTCCCCGACGAGCCGCGCGACGGAAAGACCGCGCCGGCGTCGTTCCGCAGCCTGGAGATGGTGGGGGTGACGCACCGCTTTCACCGCGAGAACGAGGACGAGGTCTTTCACCTGGGCCCCCTGGACGTCACGCTCACGCCGGGCGAGCTGGTGTTCGTCGTCGGCGGCAACGGCAGCGGCAAGACGACCTTCGCCAAGCTGCTCACGGCGCTCTACGCCCCCGAGAGCGGCGAGATCCGCCTGGACGGCCGGCCCGTGGGTCCGGAGGAGAGCGACGACTACCGGCAGCTCTTCTCGGCCGTGTTCTCCGACTTCTTTCTCTTCGAGGTGCTGCTGGGGCAGGACGGCGAGCGGCTGGACGACCGGACGCGCGCCTACCTGTCGCGCCTGCACCTGGACCGCAAGGTCAAGGTGAAGGACGGCACCCTTTCCACCACGGAGCTGTCGGCGGGGCAGCGCAAGCGGCTGGCCCTGCTCACGGCGTACCTGGAGGACCGGCCGGTCTACCTGTTCGACGAGTGGGCGGCGGACCAGGACCCCCAGTTCAAGGACGTCTTCTACCGGCAGCTCCTTCCCGAGCTCAGGTCGCGCGGCAAGGCCGTCGTCGTCATCACCCACGACGACCGCTACTACGGCGTGGCCGACCGCATCGTCCGGCTCGACGACGGCAGGATCGTCTACGACGGCAGCGTGGAGGACCTTCCGGTCCCGGCGGCGCAGCTCGCCCCGGCCTGACGCGCCGCCGCCCCCCATTGGAGCAATGAATGAGTGACCTGCAATACGCGGACGCGGTCGAGCTCGACTTCGCGCCGCGGGAGGACCCCCCGCTTCCGGACCACCTGATCCGCGCCCGCCCAGACGGGCTGGCGTACTGGCGCTGCGTGGGGCTGCGCGCCGCCGGGTTCCCCATCGCCGACGCGCTGCGGCTGGGCGCCCCCGAGGCCGCCGGCACCGCCGACGCGCTCATCGCCGCGGAGCGCCGGGCCGAAGAGGCGAGCGCGGCCCTGCTGGCCGCCATCAACGCCGCGCTCGACGCGCTGCGCGACGAGGGGCGCTGGGACCAGGCCGAGCTGCGCAACCCGCTCATGGACGCGCGCTCGAAGGTCAAGGCCGGCAAGCTGCCCAACGGCGAGCTGCCGCCCCCCATCGCCGCGCGGGTGGCGGAGGCGCGGAGCGCGCGGGAGGCGGTGGCGCCGGCGCGGGCGGAGTACGAGCAGGGCCACGCGGCGGCGCTGCGCCGCACTTCCGCCGTGCTGCGCGAGATCGCCGCCTCCGACCGGCTGCGCGAGGCCATCACCTGGCAGAACCGCCAGGCGCTGCACACCGCGCTGGACCCGCTGCTCAACGCGCCCGAGGACGCGCGCGGCTCCAAGCACCGGCAGCACGAGGCCCTTCTCGCCAGCTACGTGCAGCGCTACTGCGTAAAGAACGACACCATCGGGTTCTTTGGCCCGGTGGGGTGGGCGGAGTTCGTGGACGAGGGCGCGCCCATGGTCTCCCGCCCCGGGCCCGGGCTGGTGGCCACCCGCCGCACCTACTTCGAGATGTGGGGGATCGAGGCCCTGGCGGCGTGGATCTCGGGCGAGGAGAGCTTTCGCCCCTGGCTCAAGCCGCTCCCCAACCCGGCGGTCCGCGTGGAAGGCACCACGCTGCACCACCCGGTCTTCGGCTCCCTCCCCATCCCGGTCTCCGACGCCGTCGCCCTGTCGATGTGCGACGGCAACCGCACGGCGCGCGACGTGGCGAAGGTGCTGCTCCGCCTTCCCCGCTCCCCGTTCAAGACGGAGGGCGACGTGTACCGGCACCTGCTGGACCTGGAGCATCGCGGGCTCCTGCGCTACAGCATCTACGTGCCGTACGACGCCTTTCCGGAGCGGGCGCTGCGCGGGTGGCTGGAGGGGATCGGCGACGAGGCTCCCCGCCGTGAGGGGCTGGCGCGGCTGGACGCGCTGGAGGCCGCGCGCCGCGAGGTGAGCGCGGCGACGGGGAACTGGCGCGAGCTGGGCCCGGCCCTGAGCCGCCTGGACGAGACGTTCACGGAGATGACGGGGGTCGCGCCCACCCGCTCGGCGGGCGGGATGTACGCCGCGCGCACGCTGGTCTACGAGGACTGCCGCCGGGACGGGGAGGTGAAGATGGGGCCCGAGCTGCTGCGGGCCCTGGACGAGCCGCTCTCGCTGATGATGCGCAGCGCGCGCTGGCTGACCGCCGAGTGCGCGGAGATCTGCATGGCGGCCGTAAGGCAGATCTACGAGGACCTGGTGCAGGCCCACGGCTCGCCCGTGGTGGACGCCGCCCGCTTCTGGATCCACCTCACCGACACCTTTACCGCCAGGGGCGAGACGGTCTTCGAGCCGGCGCTGGAGGAGCTGAAGCGGCGGTGGGACCTGCTGCTTCCCTCCGAGCCCGGCCAGCGCCGCGTCTTCGCGAGCGCGGAAGAGCTGCGGGCGCGGGTGGAAGCGGCGTTCCCCGCCGCGGCCCCGGGGTGGCGCATGGCCCGCTACCACTCGCCGGACGTGATGATCGCGGCCGCGGGGCCGGAGGCCATCGCCCGGGGGGAGTTCCAGCTGGTGATGGGCGAGTGCCACCTGAGCGCCAACACCCTGGCCGTCTCGCTCTTCGTCAACCAGCACCCCTCGCCCCGGTCGCTGGTCGACGCCACCCGGTGGGACCTGGGAGGCGAGCACATCGTCCCCGTGGAGCCCAAGAACTTCGGCGACTTTACCGCGCGCACGGCGCGGGCGCTCGTCTCGCCCCGGGCGCACCGCCTGGAGTGGAGCCGCGATTCGCTGGCCACCCGCGACTCCCGGTCCCTGCGCGTCTCCACGCTGGTGGTGCAGGACGTGGACGGCGAGCTGGTGGTGCGCTCCCGCGACGGCGCGCACGAGTTTCCGCTGATGGAGCTGGTCAGCGAGCCGCTGAGCGGAATCTTCACCCACTCCTTCGGGGTGCTCACCGAGGGCCGCTACGTGCCGCGGCGCACCATCGACCGACTGGTGGTCTCGCGCGAGACGTGGCGCTTTGCCCCCGCCGAGCTGGGCTTCGCCTTCGAGAAGAAGGAAGCCGACCGCTTTCTGGGTCTCCAGCGCTGGGCGCGCGCGCACGGGCTGCCGCGGTACGTGTTCACCAAGGTGCCCGTGGAGCGCAAGCCGTGCTTCATCGACCTCCACAGCGCCATCTACGCCGAGGCGTTCGCCAAGCTGGTGCGCCGCAGCGCCGAGCAGGGCGAGCCCGACGACCTGGTGACCGTCAGCGAGATGCTCCCCGGGCCCGACGAGCTGTGGCTGGCCGACGCCGAAGGAAGGCCCCACGTCAGCGAGCTGCGCATCGTCCTGGTGGACCTGGGCGACCGCGACGAGCCGACGGACGCCGCGGAAGCATGATGCAGCCGCGTGCCGCGGTCGTCCGCGCGCGGCATGCAAGGGGGGGCGGGGAACCGGAAGACCGGACGGGGCGGACCTTTCATCGCGTGCTCTTCGTCCCTGCGTGCCTTCGCCGCCTTCCGGCGGCGGCGCCGCGGGACAACCAATACCGGAGGTCGTACATGCGAACACTCGTTGTGATGATGGCCCTGCTGTCCGCGCTGCCGGCGTCCGCGGCGGGGCAGCAGGCGCCCGGCGGGCCCGTGGTGGCGTACGTGGGGGGGCGCTGGTTCACCGGCGCGGGCTTCGAGGCGAAGACCGCGTACGTGGTGAACGGGGCCCTGGAGTTCGCGCAGCCCGCCCGCGTGGATTCCACGGTCGATCTCGCCGGCGGCTACGTGATCCCGCCCTTTGGCGAGGCCCACAACCACAACCTGGAGCACTCGCCGCTGGCCGACCGCACCCTGGCGCACTACCTCCGGGACGGCGTGTTCTACGTCAAGAACCCCAACGTCCTGCCCCGGACGCGGCAGGGGCTCGCCGGCAGGGTCAACGTCCCCACCGGCGTGGACGCGGTCTTCGCCAACGGGGGGCTGACCGCGGAGGGCGGATTTCCCGTCCCCTTCGTGCGGCACAACATCCAGCGGGGCGTGTGGACCGAGGCCGACGGCGAAGGGGGCTTCTACTTCACCGTCGACGGCGCGGAGGAGCTCCCTGGCGTCTGGGAGCGGGTGGTGGCGGGCCGCCCCGACTTCATCAAGACGTACCTCCTGTACTCCGACGAGCACGCGCGGCGCCGGGACGATCCGCAGTTCAACGGGTGGAAGGGGCTGGACCCGGCCGTCCTCGCCGACATCGTGCGGCGCGCCCACCAGGCGGGGCTGCGGGTGACCACCTTCGTGGAGACCGCGGCGGACTTCCACAACGCGCTCGCCGCCGGGGCGGACGAGATCTCGCACTTTCCCGGGTTCCGGGGCGACCCCGAGGTGCAGCTTCCCAACCCCGCCCTCTTCGAGATCTCCGCGGCGGACGCGCAGCTGGCCGCCCGCCAGGGCACGGTGGTGGTCACCGCCATCGGCGGCGTGCGCGAGATCGACCCGGCGGGGCGCGACAGCCTGCTGCGCCGGGAGTTCGACCGCCTGCACGCCCGCAACCTGCGCCTGCTGCGCGAGCACGGCGTGCGGCTGGCCGTCGGGAGCGACGACTACGGCGACACCGGGCTTGGCGAGGTGGAGTACCTGCGCGGGCTGGGCGTCATGGACAACCTGGCGCTGCTCAAGCTGTGGGCCGAGTCCACCCCGCAGGCCATCTTCCCCGACCGCAGGGTGGGCTGCCTGCAG
>DASQBH010001043.1:0-9230 GCA_035635315.1 Longimicrobium sp. | reverse complement strand
GAGCAGCCGCCATGACCGGGGATGCGACGCTTCAGCGAAGCGTCGTCAGGAGCCAGAAGCCGTCGCGGTCCGCGCCTCAGACGCGCGGAGGCGGGCCGGTGAAGGCTCCGTCAGATATTGAGTTTCCGGGAACGACGGAGTGGGTCCGCCTGCGCCTGGGAAAGCGCGGCGAGCCCGGGGGGTGGTCAGGCGGGGGGAGGGGCGCGTGCGGGGTCGCCGGGCGGAGGGGCCCGAGAGGAGAGCCGGGGTACCGGGATCGGGATGTCCCGCCGCTCGGCCACGGTGATCGGCAGCTGCGGGAGGTTCGCGGCGGCCGGGAACGCGACGACGACGCCGCTCCGGCCTTTTGGTGAGCCCTCGTCGTGCAGCGCCGCCGGGTGGATGGCGTCGTGGTCGTGATCCGTGTGGTCGATCGCCGGGTATCCGAACGGCGCGTCCTCGTGGTGCGGCTCGCCCTCGTGCGCGGCATGCGCTGCCGCGTGCAGCACCGGGACGCCAGCCGCGATCAGGTTCGCGACCAGCGCCAGGAGCGCCAGCAGGATGCGCCGGCGCGGCGCGGCAGGGACAGAGGCGGGCATAGGCAGCGAAGCTAACCCCGGATCGTCGAGTGCGTCAAACTGCCGAGCGCCTTGGCTACATGCCCATCTGCCGCATCATCCCGCCGTGCATCTCCATCAGCCGGTTGAGCCGTCCTTGATGCGCGGGCATGTAGCTACCCAGCTCCTCGGCGTCCATCTCCGGCATCCGGACCAGGTCCTGCCGGAGCGAGTCCACCGTGGCCGTCCACCCTGCATCGGCGGTCATGTTCATGTCGCGCATCTCGCGGTTCATCTGCGCGATCATGTTGGCGGCCATCTGCCGGTGCATCGGGAGCATGGCCTTCAGGCTGTCTCCGCCGGCGCCGTGCATCGTCCGCATGTGCGCCTGCATCTCCTCCGTCGTGCCGCTGCCCTGCATCCCGGGCATGGCCGGCATGCCGTTCGCGCTTTCCGCCGCTCCCGCGAGCGAATCTGGTACAGCGGTTCCTCTGGCAGCCGAGTTATCGGCCTGCCCGCACGCCGCGGCGATCGCGAGGGCGAGCAGGGCTGCCGCGTTCCGAATGTTCACGATCATGGCTCGTTCATGTGGATAGGGTACGGCCGACTGCTCAGCGGGCCGCGGGTTCGGGCACGCGCTCCTGCGGAACGCTTCCGCGCTCGCGTGCCAGCGTGTTTCGCACCTCCCGCTCCTTCCAGAGCGAGTAGATCGCGGGGATGACGACAAGCGTGAGGACGGTGCTGCTGATCATTCCGCCGACCATCGGGGCGGCGATCCGCTTCATTACGTCGGCGCCGGTGCCGTGGCTCCACAGGATGGGAAGCAGGCCCGCGATGATGGCGGTAACGGTCATCATCTTGGGCCGGACGCGCTCCACCGCGCCGTGCTCCACCGCCGCGTCCACGTCGGCGCGGGTACTGAGCAGACCGCCGGCCGCGCGGTCGCGATACGCGTGGTCCAGGTAGAGCAGCATCACCACGCCCGTCTCAGCCGCCACACCGGCCAGCGCGATGAAGCCGATCCCGGTCGCCACGCTCGTGTTGTAGCCGAGGAGCCACATCAGCCAGACACCGCCGACCAGGGCAAAGGGAAGGGAGAGCATCACGATCGCGCTCTCGGCCACGCTACCGAACTGCCAGTAGAGGAGCAGGAAGATGATGGCCACGGTGAGCGGGACCACGAACCGCATTCGCTGGGAGACCCGCTCCATGGCCTCGAACTGCCCCGACCACTCCAGCCGGTATCCCGGCGGCAGGTCCAGCTCCCGGTCGAGAACCGCGCGGGCGTCGGCGACGTAGCCGCCGATGTCGCGGCCACGGACGTCCACGTAGACGATGTTGTTGAGGTACGCGTTCTCGGACTTGATCAGCGTCGATCCGGGAACCACGCCGATCGTGGCGAGCTCGCCGAGCGAGACCTGCGCTCCGCCCGGCGTGGCGACCAGCGTGCCCGCGATCTTCTCCGGCGAGTCGCGGAGCTCGCGCGGGTACCGCACCAGCACCGAGTAGCGCTCGCGCCCCTCGATCACCTGGCCCGCCGGCATGCCGCCGACCGCGGCCATGAGCGCCATCTGCACGTCGTCCACCGTCATCCCGTAGCGGGCCGCCGCGGCGCGGTCCACACGGATGTCGAGGTAGCGCCCGCCCACGGCGCGCTCGGAGAAGACTGAGCCGGTCCCGCGCACCCTCTGCAGGTGGCCTTCGACCTGCTTGCCGATGCGGTCCAGCACCGCCAGGTCCGGCCCGAAGATCTTCACCCCCACGGGCGTCTTGATGCCGGTGGCCAGCATGTCGAGCCGGTTCTTGATCGGCATCGACCACATGTTCGCGACGCCCGGCGTCCGGACGGTGCGGTTCAGCTCCGAGACGATGGAGTCGTAGTCCACGCCCGGCCGCCACTCGGACTCGGGCTTCAGGATGGCGGTCGTCTCGATCATCGACATGGGCGCCATGTCGGTGGCCGTCTCCGCGCGTCCGATCTTCCCAAGCACCATCTCCACTTCCGGCACGCGCGTGATCGCCCGGTCCCGCTGCACCAGGATCTGCTTCGCCTGGCCCGCGCCGACGCCCGGGAACAGCGACGGCATGTCGACCACGCTCCCCTCGTTGAGCGGCGGCATGAACTCGCTGCCGAGCCGCGACCACGGTAGCAGCGTGGCGAGGAGCACCAGCGCGGCGACGCCGACGGTGGCCCAGCGGTGCCGGAGCACCCCCTCGATCACGGGCCGGTAGGCCCGCATGAGCGCGCGGTTGACGGGATTGGCCGCCTCCGGCTTCACCCCGCGCCGGATCACCAGCCCCATCAGCACCGGGACCAGCGTGATGGACAGCAGCGCCGCCGCCGCCATCGCCAGCGTCTTGGTCCAGGCCAGGGGCTTGAACAGCCGCCCTTCCTGCGCCTCCAGCGCGAAGACGGGGATGAAGGAGAGGGTGATGATGAGCAGCGAGGTGAAGAGGGCGGGGCCCACCTCCTTCGCCGAGTCGGTGACGAGCTCCCAGTGCGTGAGCGGCCGCCCCTCGCGGTCGTTCCGCTCCATGTGCTTGTGGAGGTTCTCCACCATCACGATCGCCGCGTCGATCATCGCCCCGATCGCGATCGCGATGCCGCCGAGTGACATGATGTTCGCGTTCAGCCCGATTACGCGCATGGCCAGGAACGCCATCAGCACGCCGATGGGGAGCGTGAGGATCGCGACGAGCGCGCTCTGCGCGTGCAGCAGGAAGAGGATCGTCACCAGCGCCACGATGATGGACTCCTCCACCAGCTTCTCCCGGAGGGTCGCGATGGCGCGCCGGATGAGGCCGGAGCGGTCGTAGCCGGACACGAAGGTCACGCCCTCCGGGAGCGCCGCCTCGACTTCGGCCATCTTCGCCTTGACGCCCTCGATGACCGCGAGCGGGTTCTCGCCGTAGCGCATGACGACAAAGCCGGTCACGACCTCGCCCCGGCCGTTCAGGTCCGAGATCCCGCGCCGGATCTCGGGTCCCACCTGCACGTTGGCCACGTCGCCGACGGTGATCGGCACGCCCCCGGGCCCCGTCCCGAGGCCGACGGCGCGGATGTCCTCCAGAGTGGCGAAGCGCCCGCGGCCGCGCACCACGTACTCCGTGCCGCCCATCTCCAGCACGCGCCCCCCCACGTCCTGGTTGGATGCCTGCACGGCGCCGACGACGGCCGACATGGGGATGTCGTAGGCCAGCAGCCTGGCGGGGTCCACCTCCACCTGGTACTGGCGCTCGAACCCGCCGAACGACGCGATCTCGGCCACGCCGGGGACGGCGGTGAGCGCGGGCCGCACGGTCCAGTCCTGGAGCGAGCGGAGCTCGGCCAGGCTCAAGGCTCCGCTGGTGTCGGCCAGGATGTACTGCATCACCCAGCCGACCCCGGTCGCGTCCGGCCCGAGCATCGGCATCGCGCCTTCCGGGAGCCGGTCCCTCACGCCGTTCAGGTACTCGAGCACGCGGCTCCGGGCCCAGTACAGGTCCACGCCGTCCTCGAAGACCACGTACACGGCGGAGAGCCCGAACTGGCTCATGCCGCGGACGAACTTCGTCCCGGGCACCTTCAGCAGCTCGGTGGAGAGCGGGTAGGTGACCTGGTCCTCCACCAATTCCGGCGCCTGGCCGGCCCACTCCGTCATCACGATGACTTGCACGTCGGACAGGTCCGGGATCGCGTCGACGGGCGTGCGGAGCATCGCCCATACGCCCGCAAGCGTCACGGCGAGGGTGCCGAGGAGGACGGCGGCGCGGTGCCCCACCGACCACTCGATGATTCGCTTCAGCATGGCGGGCTCACCTCCGCTCCGGGGGCATCTGCATGCCCTTCATGTCGGCGCCCTTCATGTCCATGCCTTCCATTCCCTCCATGTCCTCCATCTGGCCAGCGCCGCCCATGCCGATCATGCTCCGCATGGTCTCGGCGAGGTTGGACTCCGAGTCCAGGAGGAACTGGGCGGAGGTGACCACCCGCTGCCCCGGCTCGACGCCGGCGAGGATCTCGGTGTGCTCGCCGGCGGCACGGCCGGTCTCCACCTCCTGCGGGGCGAGGCGCCCGCCGCCCAGGTCGACGAAGACGAGCGTGCGCTCGCCCGTGCGGACCACTGCCGAGGACGGCACCGTGAGCGCCGTCCGCAGTGGTGCGGAGAGCCGCACGGTCGCGTACATCCCCGGCTTCAGCCGCCCTCCGGGATTCGCGATCGTGATGCGCGCCTTGAGCGCGTGGGCTTCCGGCTGTAGCGTGGGATACACGTATTCGACGGTCCCCGCGAGGGGCCGCCCCGGGAAGGCGGCGAGCTCCACCGTGGCAGGAGTTCCCTCCGCCACGGCGCCGGCGTCCGCCTCGCGCAGTTCCGCCTCGACCCAGACTTGCGAGAGGTCCGCGATGGTGTAGAGCGTCTGGCCCGCCTGCACGGCCTGCCCCTGCACGACCGGCTTCTCGACCACGACACCGGACGCGGGCGAGTAGAGGGTGAGCGTGCGACGGACGCGCCCCGTGCGCTGGATCTGCTCGATCTGCGCGGCCGAGATGTCCCAGAGCCGCAGGCGCCGCTCGGCCGCGGCGACCAGATCCGGCGATCCACCGCCGGCACCGGGCACGGTGCTCTCCCCGAGCGTCCGCTGCAGCCGCGCCGCAAGCAGCAGCTCCTCCTGTGCGGCGACCAGCTCCGGCGAGTAGATCTCCAGCAATGGCTCACCGCGGCGTACCGGCCGGCCGGTGAAGTCCACGTACAGCCGCTCCACGAACCCGGAGAACTTGGGCGCGACCTGAACGACGCGTGTTTCATCGAACGCGACCGTGCCGACGGTGCGCACCTCGTCCTCCAGCGTGCGCTGCTCCGCGAAGCCGAACGTGATCCCGAACTCCTGGATCTGCGCCGCGGTGAGCCGGACGGAGCCATCGGAGGGCATGTCCATGCCCGCCATCCCGTCCATCGCCGTCGTCTCGCCCGCGCGCGCCTGCCCCCGCGGCTCCTCCTCGTCGCCGCCGGTCGCGAAGAGGGCGGCCGCCAAGAGCGCGAGCACGATCACCCCGCCGGCGGCGGCCTGGCGTCCCCTGGCCGGGAGGCGCATCCACCCCGCGGTGAGCCGGTTCCATCCGCTCATGGCAGCACCTGCCTTCCTACCGCGCGCTCCATCTCCGCCAGCCGCCGGGCGAAGTCGGACAGGAGCCGGTGGTACTCGGTCTCGTAGTTGAAGAGCGTGGCCTGCGCGTCCAGCAGCGCGAGCAGGTCCACGCGCCCGACCTGGTAGCCCGCCGTCGCGGATTCCAGGGAAGCGCGGGCGTGGGGGATGATGGTGCCCACGTAGAGTGCGAGCTGGGTGCGGTCGCGCTCCAGCTCGGAGTAGAGCCGCGCGACCTCCAGGCGGACCCGGTTCCGCACCTCGTGCCGGGCGGCCTCGGACGCCGCGAGCTCGGCCCCGGCCTCCGTCACGCCGAGATCCTGGCGCCGGTGCCGGTTCAGCGGGAGCGGGATCGCGACGCTCGCGGAGACCATGTCCGGCATGCCGTCGCGCTGGCCGTACTGGAGCGAGAGGTCGATGTCGGGCCGGACCTCCAGCCGGGCGAGCTCCACCCGGAGCGCAGCCGCCTGGATCATCGCCTCCTGCTCGGCCAGCTCGGGACTGTTCGCCACCGCCAGCTCTTCCAGGGTAGCCAGCGGCGGCAGGGGCGAGCCGGCCGCGCGCGCGCCGAGGGCAGGCGAGACGAACCGGACCGAGCCGGGGGCGGCCGGGGCCGCCAGGCCGCTGACCCAGGCCGGCATGGCAACGGGAGGGATGGGAGCCTCGCTGTACCGGTCCAGCGTCTCGTTCAGCCGGGCCTGAGCGGCGCGGCGCTGCTCGGTGAGGGCGGCAGCCTCGGCGGCCAGGCCCGCAGCTTCCTCGCGGGCTTTCAGCACGTCCTGCTGCGGTCCCGTGCCGACGCCGTAGCGGGATTCCGTGATGCGGATGAAGTCGGCCAGGAGCGCCTGGTTGCGCGCGAGGATCTCCAGCGCCTGGTTCAGGTAGGCGATCTCGTAGTACGCGTCCCGTACCCGCCGGGCGAGCTCCAGCCGTGCGGCGCGGAGCCGTGCCTCGGCGGCTGCCACCTCGGATGAGGCGGCGTCGCGGCGGAGACGCGTCCGGCGGGGAAACGGGATGGTTTGCGACACGCCGACCATCTTCATGGTCATCTCGTCCCCGAAGCCGGGATTGCTCACCGGGAGGTTCTGGATGCCCGCCATCAGCATCGGGTCCGGCCAAGTCCCGGCGGGCACCACGCGCGCACGGGCTGCCCGGAGGCGCTCCTCGGCGGCGCGGACGGAGGGGTGTGCCGCCAGGGCATGGGCGACGAAGGTCTCCAGGGCGGCGGTGTCGGGCCGCTCCGCCCGGAGTGCCGCGCCAGGAGTGCCGAGCGTCGGCGGCTCCTGCGCGGAAGCGGAAGCCGAGGCCGCGCACAGGAGCAGGGCCCAGAATCGTGGGGATCGCAAAGCTGTAGCTCTCTTCCCGAGGCGATGCCCAGCCACGCACGTGCGTGCCCGGGAGCATGCGCTCCAGGTCAGGGTTCTTCGTTCAGGGGTGCACGGGAACCGGTGCCGGGCAGGAGGACCCGGCGAGAGCTACGCCTTCGGGGGATGGAAAGGCGGAGGGGCGAAGAGAGGGGCGGGCGCGGCGGCCGCGCGGGGCAGCAATGCCTCGCGCCCGCCCCAGAGGTCTGGCTGGGGTGCCGCGCGAGAAGGCAGGGAGGCCGGCACGCACGCGCCCGCGCCCCCAAGGACCAGGAGCGGGCAGTGCTGCTGCTCGGGCTCCGGCTGGCTATGCTCGGGAGCGGGTAGCCGGCCGGCTTCCTCGCCAGCGCAGCCCGGCTCCGCGTGCGCGGCGGGGGCCGCGGCTTCGGCGGCAGCCGGAGCACCGGACATCTCCGGCGCGCACACGCTCGCCCACAGCGTCTCGGTCGTGGAGACCAGAAGCGTGAGAAGCGCGACGAGCGCGATGGGGACCCGGGAGCGATGCCTCATGTGGTGCAAGCTAACCGTGGACTCAACAGGTTTCAAGCCGGATAAAAACCACGGCTTCGCGAGGGAATCCCCTACACGCCGGATGCAACGTCCAGCTACGCGTCAGTCCGCCAGCGACCCGGCGTCCGACCGGACTACGGTCCCGCGGCCCTGCAGGATCTCTTCGATCACCTCCAGGATGGCGCTGGTGGCGTGCGGATCCACGAACGCCCGCGCAGCCTCCGAGATCCGGAGGCGCCCCTGCTCGTCAGCGAGGAGCCCGATTACGGCCTTCACGAGACCGGGGGCCGTGAGATCCTCCGCCGGTGCGATCGCGCCGCGTGCCCGGAGGTCCGCTGCGAGCACGCGGATGTGAGGGCCGATCGGGGTGTCGGGTACGGAGAGGCAGATTGCCGGGACGCCGCGGGCGCACAGCTCGAGAAGCGTGGTCTCCCCCGCGGCGGTGACCGCGAGGTCGCAGGCGGCGAACACCGACAGCAGGTCGTTGAAGAACGGCTGCGCGAGCGCGGATCGCTCCAGCATCCCTTCGTCCTCGCCCTGGGGTGCGTGCTGCCCATACTGCACCACGAGCTGTACGTCCGGGCGTGCTCTGCGGAGGAGACGGACGGTCTCTGCGAACAACCGCGTCGTGCCGGCCGAGCCACCGCTGTAGCCGATCAGCGCGAGCACGGGGCGGTGCGGGTCCAATCCAAGCCGCTTTCGCGCCCCCCACGGCGATGCCGGTGCGAACGCCTCCGGCCGCAGCGGTGTCTGCGTTACACGCAGGCGCTTGCGCACGAAGGCCGGGAACCGGCGCAGGTCCGCTTCCCGCGCAAGGCAGGTGCGGTCCACCACGTATGCGAGCGCGTGGTTCGCGCGTCGCAGCGCGTAGTGCGGTACCGTCACCGTGGGAAGCCGCCGGGCCGCAGCCGCGAGCATGGGAGCGAAGGAGCACCGCCCGCCGGTGCCGATCACCAGGTGCGGGCGGAACCGGTCGAGCAGCGTCCCCGCCTCCCGGAACCCCCGGAACGTGCTGGTGGAGAGCGCACGCGCGTGGCGGACCAGGTCGCGCACCCCAAACTCCCGGTTCTCGCCGATGCCCGTGCCGACCGGCTCCACGACGAAGCCCCGTTGCTCGATCCACGGCCGGAAGCGCGAATCCCGCGGCAGCGCCACCCGCGCGTCGACGTGATGATGCTCCGCCAGCGCATCGAGGATGACGGCTGCATGGCTCAGGTGGCCGACGCTGTCGCCGGAGGCGACCAGCACCCGCAGCTCATCCATGGAGATCTCGGCTGCGCGCGTGTCCCCGTTCAAGGCCGCCGCGCACGCGACGACCAGTGGATCGCGGAGATCCGCCACCCGCTGGTCGTGCGCGTGAGCACCATCAGCTCTGCCCCGGACGAGTTGATCTGCCGGCCCCGGAACTCCCCCTGCGTGGTGCTTGTCGACACCGTCCAGGCCACGTCGCCGCGAACGGTGACCCGGACCGGGCCTCGCTCGCTCCGTACCGCGCGCGCGAACTCAATGTCGCCCGGCAGGTGGTGGCCCCGGTACTCGGTCCGGGTCTCCACGCCGCCACTCTCCAGGATGGTGGCTTCCGGGGCGAGGAGCGCCAGCGCGGCCGCGCTGTCGCCCGCGGCCAGCGCGCGGTGGAACTGCTCGACGACCGCCGCCGCTGCCGCGGAGTCCGACTGGGCCGGGGCAGCGGCAGGCT
>DASQBH010001042.1:0-5478 GCA_035635315.1 Longimicrobium sp. | reverse complement strand
CTCGTGGGTCTCGGCCGGACGGTCGGGGTCCAGCCAGAAGAGGCGGCGCGTGTCGCCGATGGACCCCACGTAGACGATGCGCCCGTCTGGCAGCCACGTGGGAAAGTAGTCCACTCCAGGGCTGTTGGTGAGGCGCGTGAGCTGGCCGGACGCCAGTGTGAGCGTGTAGAGCTCCAGGTCGCCGTGACGCGCCGTGACGAACACGATCCGCGTTCCATCCGGGCTCCACGCGGGGTCGCCGTCGTACGCGTCTCCCGCCACGACGCGCGTCGGGGTGCCGGCGCCGGCCCACAGGTACACGTCCGGGTTGCCGCCGCCGGTGGACATGAAGGCCACCCGGTCCCCGGTGGGCGACCAAGCCGCGTTCGCCTCGGTCTTGACGCCCGCGGCGCCCAGCGAGGGGGCCAGCGGCTCCGGCGACGCCGCGTCCGCGCGCGCCAGGAACAGGGTGGTGGACGTGGAGGGCGTACCGCGCCCGAACAGCAGGCGCGTTCCGTCCGGCGACAGGGCGGGGGTGATCTCGTTCTCGGCCGTCTGCGTGAGGCGCTGCTCCACGCCCCCGGCCAGGGGCACGGAGTACAGCTCGGAGTTGCCGTCGCGCCTGGACAGGAACACCAGCGACCCGCCGGCGACGGTTGGATCGAAGTCGTTGTCGACGTGCTGGGTCAGCCGCACCAGGTCGCGGCCGTCGAGCGCGGCGCGGTACACGTCGGTGGTCCCGAACAGCGCCCGCCACTCGAAGACGATCGAAGGCGGAATGCTCACCGCGACCTGGATCTGCGCCGTCCGGTCGTCGTACGCCGCACGAAGCGTAACCGTGCCCGCCTCCAGCAGGCGCAGGCGGTTCGCGCCGACGAGCTCGGCCGCCCCCGCGGGCTCCACCGTCCAGCGGATCTCGCCGGGTGGAACGGCGGCTCCGCCCTCGGTGGCCGCCAGCTCCAGCACCATCCCCCGCTCGGCGCGCCCAGCCGTGCTCAGCACGAGATCCGGCGCAGGGCGGGTAGGGCTGTCCCCGCAGGCGGCCAGCAGCACGGCCACGCACCCGAAACGCCGGGCCCGAGCGCGCAGGGATGTAGAACGGTTCATCGAAGGCGCCGGAGAGGGTGGCGGATGGGGGTCAGCGCACGGCTGGACGGATGCCGGACGATACCGAAGATAATACCTCCGCCGCGGCGCGGGAACGCCATTTGTTTCCCGGGGTGAAGTTCTCCCTCAAAGGGTGTTTAAGAATCTGGTCCGTCAAATGACCGAGCATTGATTTCCTGAGGGAGCGCCCCTCCGGAACTCGAAGTTACTCAACCGCTTGCGCGCGACCGAAGGATCTTTGTCGGGTCGCGCGAGGCCCAGCCCTCGGGAGCCGTTCAAGTCCCTCAGTCAGGCGGACAAGGTCCTTCGGTCGGCGCCAACCCTTTGGGTGAAAGCATTTTGCGGAGCGGCGCCTCCCTCAGGAAGTCAACAGTTGTGGACGGTTTGGCAACACCCTCTCAGAGACGAGGCGATCACCCGACCGTTCCCGCGGCGGATCTCCAGCGCCACTGGTAGGGCGCGGCTGTCGGTGACCAGAGCGGGACGGTCGCCGCCGCCGGAGCGCGCGACGCCCGTCAAGCTTCGTATGACACAGTGTAATCGCTTCACGACGGGGGGAAGCGGAACCGGGCCTCGTGCATCTGGAAAGGCGTGGCTTGTGCGAGGGAACCCGAGATTCCGCACCGTTGATGGAATCGAGCGGTGTGAGCCGGACACCCGAATCGCAGCGCTCCCCGCATGGTTCAACCCGCTTTCGACAACGCCTACGCGCGGCTTCCGGACCGGTTCTTCGCCCGCGTGGCGCCCACGCCGGTGGCGGCACCACGGCTCATCCGGGTGAACGTGCCGCTGGCGACGGAGTTGGGCATCGACCCGGACTGGCTCGCCAGCGAGCAAGGCGTGGCCGTCCTGGCGGGCAACCGCATCCCCGACACCGCAACACCCATCGCCACCGCGTACGCTGGCCACCAGTTCGGCGGCTTCGTGCCGCAGCTGGGCGACGGGCGGGCCATCCTGCTGGGCGAGGTCGTGGACCAGGGCGGCGCCCGGCGCGACGTGCAGCTCAAGGGCGCGGGCCGCACCCCCTTCTCGCGCGGCGGCGATGGACGAGCTGCGCTGGGTCCGGTGCTGCGCGAGTACCTGGTCAGCGAGGCCATGCAGGCGCTGGGCATCCCCACCACCCGCGCGCTCGCCGCGGTGACCACCGGGGAACGGGTGATCCGGGAGACGATGCTTCCCGGCGCGGTGCTGGCCCGGGTGGCATCCAGCCACATCCGCGTGGGCACCTTTCAGTTCTTCGCCAGCCGCGGCGACGTGGATGGCGTACGCACGCTGGCGGACCACGTCATAGCCCGGCACTACCCGGACGCGGCCGGCGCCGAGCGCCCCTACCGCGCGCTGCTCGACGCCGTGATCCGGGCGCAGGCCGAGCTCATCGCCCGGTGGCTGCTGGTCGGCTTCATCCATGGCGTGATGAACACGGACAACATGTCGGTCGCCGGCGAGACCATCGACTACGGGCCGTGCGCCTTTCTGGACGAATACGATCCCCAGGCGGCGTTCAGCGCCATCGATACGTACGGACGCTACGCCTACGGCAACCAGCCGGCCATCGCCCAGTGGAACCTGACGCGGCTGGCGGAGTGCCTTCTCCCGCTCCTGGCGGATGACAACGACGCCGCGGCCGCGGATGCCGTGGAGTCACTGGAGACATTCGCCCCGGCGTTCCACGGGGCGTACCAGGGCGGCCTGCGGCGCAAGCTGGGCCTGTCCACCGAACGCGAAGGGGACGACGCGCTCGCGGAGGATCTGCTGCTGGCCATGGCGGCGAACCGCGCGGACTTCACCCTCACCTTCCGCGCCTTGAGCGAGGCGGCGGCGGGTGAGGAGGGGGACGCGGCGGTGCGGAGTCTCTTCGCCGACCCCGGCGCGTACGACGCCTGGGCGCCCCGCTGGCGGCAGCGGCTGCGGGACGAGCCGGGCGATGCCGCCGCGCGCCGCGAGGCCATGCTCGCCGTGAACCCAGCCTTCATTCCGCGCAACCATCGCGTGGAAGCGGTGATCCGGGCGGCCGTCGACCGGGACGACTTTGCTCCGTTCGAGGAATTGCTGACGGTGCTGGCAAAGCCGTACGAGTCCCAGCCGGCCTTTGCCCGGTACATGGAGCCGCCGGAGGCCCAGGAGCGGGTGCTGCAGACCTTCTGCGGCACGTAAGCCGCCGTCCGCCCCGCGGCCGTGGGCGGTGGGGTTCTTGCCTGTCGGGAACGCCCGGCCGCGCCGCCCTGCCGCCGGGCGGAACCCGGAGAGGAGATCATCCATGCGACCGCCGCGGTACCACTTTCCCGACGAAGTGCGCACGGCCACCCGCGAGATGGCCGCCCGGTCGGTACGTGACGGTACGGTGGCGCGCACGCCGGAGGAGCTGGACGGCTGGATTTCGGAGGCGCCGGAGGTTCGTGAGCCGCTGGAGCGCGGCGGGTACACGACCGAGTTCACCGCGAGCGACCTGTTTCCGCTGTACGCGGTGATGGTGGAAAAGGCAGGCGGCCCGGCGCCCCGGGCTGCGGCCGCAACCCCCTCGCGCCCTCGGTGGGGCGTGGGAAAGCTCGCCGTGATCGCCCTCGTGATCGCGGTGATCGTCGCGCTGGTGCTCGCGCTGGGCTGATCCTGCGGCGAGGGTCGCCGCCCGCCCCGGCGCAGGGTGCGCGCGTTCAATCGTCACTCCATCCGGCCATGCGTAGCCTGGCAGGATTCCCCGTCGATGGCGGACGCCGGCAATGATCGGGAGATCGACTATCGGCCGCGGCGTCGGTCAGAGGGGAGGCCTGGGAGTGCGCCAGGGACGAGTGCTGACGCGCGGGTGGTGTTCACCGGCGTGTCGGGGTCGGGCAAGTCGCCGCTCGCGTTCGGCGCGGTGTACATGTGTGCTCGATGATAGATTGCACGGCGTGCTCCGGCTGAGCGGCACCCCGCCTGCCCGCGGCCCGGTGCACGCGCCGCCGGCCGGACGCCCACCCTCCGCATCCACTCTCCGCAACGCCATGAACCGGATTCTCGCGCTCCTGCTGTGCGCCGCGTGCGCATCACGCCCGTCCGTGCAGGCCGGCTCCGGCGCGCCGCCCGCCCACGCGAACGCCCCGGGGGTGGAGAGCGGGTCGATGCACGCGGGCCAGACCTTCCGGTTCGAAGTTCCGGCGGCGACCGGGGGCCGGTGGTTCAAGGGGAACACCCACACCCACACGCTGAACAGCGACGGGGACTCGCCCCCGGAGCAGGTGGCGCGCTGGTACAGGGCGCACGGGTATGCGTTCCTGGTGCTCTCGGACCACAACGTCTTTACCGATCCGGCGCAGCTGGCGCACCTGGCGGATTCCACCTTTCTCCTGATCCCCGGCGAGGAGCTGACGACCTCGTTTCAGCAGCGGCCGGTGCACGTCAACGGCCTCAACATCCCGCACGTGATCGCGCCGCGGCAGGACTCCACGCTCGCCGGCACCATCCAGGCGAACGTGGACGCGGTGCGCGAGGTCCGCGGCGTGCCGCACATCAATCATCCCAACTTCCGCTGGGCGTTCGACCACCGCGTCCTGGCGCAGGTACGTGACGACAGGCTCCTGGAGATCTTCAACGGCCACCCGCACGTGCACAACCATGGCGGCGGCGACGCCCCCGGGCTGGAGGCGATGTGGGACAGCCTGCTCACGCGCGGCAAACGGATCTACGGGATTGCCGTGGATGACGCACACCACTTTCAGGGCGAGTTCGCGCCGGAGCGGTCCAACCCGGGCCGGGGCTGGATCGCGGTGCGGGCAGAGCGGCTCGACGCGGGCGAGATCCTGCGGAACCTGGAGGCGGGGCAGTTCTACGCGAGCACCGGCGTGGAGCTGGAGGACGTGGTCGTGACGCCCTCCACGCTGCGGGTGCACATTCGGCAGCGCGGAGACTTCAGGTATCGAACGGAGTTCATCGGAAGCGGGGGCAGGGTGCTGGCCCGGTCCGATGCCAATCCAGCCGTGTTCACCCTCGCCGGCGGGGAAGCGTACGTTCGCGCCAGGGTGCTCGATTCGTCAGGGGGAGCCGCGTGGGTGCAGCCGGTATTCGTGACGCGGCAATAGGGGGTCGTCGCGGCGGAGCGGCCGCGGGACGGCTGATGCCAGATCCGGAAAAAGAGCGCTGATTTCCTGAGGGAGCGCAGCGAGAAACCTTCTACTCGCACCTCAGTTGGCGCGCGACCGAAGGATCTCCTCTCGGTAGCCTCGGGGCCGGATTCGCGGCGTAGATCCAGCCCCGCGGCTCTGCCGGCGAGATCCTTCGGTCGGCGCCAAGGTGGGTCGTACAAGCAGGTTGTGGAGCGGCGCCTCCCTCAGGAAATCACGAGGGTATTTCCGGATTCGGTATGAGACCAGAGGATTATGAGTTGACGGTCCGATCGAATGGGCCTCCACTCGCAAA
>DASQBH010001041.1:0-2775 GCA_035635315.1 Longimicrobium sp. | reverse complement strand
CAGCACCAGCGCCAGCAGAGGCACAAGGAAGCCGAGGATGATGGACGCAACGGCCGCCACGTCTTCGGCGACGCTCAGGACGGGGTTGCCCACGCCGCCGGTGGTGACCGTGCTGCCCAGGCGCGCGGTGGCCTTGGCGGAGTGCACCCCCAGCGCCAGCGGCGCGCCCAGCAGAATGCCGATGGCCACCGACTGTTCGGGCGCGAGCTGGTACAGGAACGGGGTCGCCGCCAGCGCCGCCAGCACGGGCTTGGTGAGCACCTGCACGCTGTCCAGCACGTGATCGACGATGGGGATCTTGTCGCCCAGGATCTCCAGCAGCGTCGCCACTCCAAAGATCACCACCGTCTGCGGCCTTTCCAGCCACGCCAGGTTGTCGGGGAGCGGCAGGTCCGTCATCCACGCCATCAGGCTGGCGCTGAACACCGGCAGAAAGGCGCGCAGCCCGGCCGTGGCCGCCAGCACCACGCCGAACGCGGCGGCGGAAAGGGCATCCATCAGTCCACCATCGTCTGGGTCCCTGAGAGCGTGCTCACCCCGTCACCTCGATCCGTCCATCCCCAACCCGGTGGTCCAAAGGCGGCCACGCCGCGCCATTGCCGCGCTTCGTCAGTTCTCGCGAGCCGGATTCTGCTCGAGCCGGCCCGACGCCTGATCCGCCTGGGCCAAACGCTGCGCGAACGCTGCCAGATCGAGCACGCCTTGCTGATAGGCAGCTACCTCTTCATCCGTGAGCGCATGGATGGCTTCCATGTCGATCTTGAAAGGACCCACCGACACGGGATACGCGATGAAATATTCTCCGGATGCGTCGTAGCGAAGCAACCGGGAGTGCGATGTGCGGGCAACCTGCTGGACCTCGATTACCCTGCCCTCGTGGTGAATCGTTTCCATCATCCTCCGCTCGTGCACGGATGGCCCCGGAGCGTGCGTGTCAGCCCCCGCCCGCGGATCAGCGCTTCTTCTTGAGCATGGTGCCCCGGCAGCCCACGGCGCCGCAGCGGCACGGGAAGCGCCGCTTTACGGCCGGCGTGTGCCGGTCCTGGGTGATCATCTGGTAGTCGAAGGTGAGCTCCTCGCCGGGCAGGATGTCGCGGATGCTTTCGATGTAGATGCGGCGCTCCTCGATCACCGACGTGCAGTTCGGATCGCAGGAATGGTTGATGAAACGCGACACGTTGCCCCCCACGCCGCCATCGACCAGCAGGTCTTCCTCGACCGTGAACAGCAGCGTGTGATAGGGGACGGAGTCGTCCCACGGGTAGCGCCGGTCACCCTCTTCCTGCGTGATCCGCTCGCCCGTGTACTCGATCAGCCGGGTGCCCGCCGGGATGGGTTCCCGCGCAAAGACTCCCTTGCCGTGAATGCCGGATCGGCGCAGCGCCAGGCGCTGCCGTACGCGGAAGCTCGTTCTGGTCATGGCCCGCATTCTAGCGGCGCCGGGTGTTCCCGAAAAGGCGAGCGGGTCCTTTCCCTCGCCGCCGCTCGTGTGCCGCGGCGCTGGATTCACCCGCTTCGGTAGTGAGAGGACCGGCGCCGTGAACACGACGCCGGCCTGGACTGCGGTATCAGCAGCGGATGCAGACGTTGTTGACGTACGTGGCGTAGCCCGGCTGTGAGGGCTCCACGCACTGGTGCCGCGTGCAGAAGCAGGTTCCGGCCGCCGAGATCTGCGCGCCATCTACGGTGCCGCGCTCCCCCTCCGCCGCGTCGGTCGCAAAGCTCGCGACCCGCAGGTCCTCGATCTTCAGGCTCAGCTTCTTCATCGTTCCTCCGTCTGGTGCGTTTGTCGGGTGCCACGCAGAAGGGCGCGCACTCCCGGTTTTCGTCTGTAAAAGTAGCGGATTCAGGCGTGTATCGGCACCCTGGGACTGCATCTGTACTGCGGGGTGTGAGAACGGCCCCACTCGGTCAGCGCCGGCAAATATCTAGCTCGGGCTCAGCAAACCCGCTTCGCGCATTGCTGCCTCTGCTCGCTTGTACTCGTCACCGCCACCTTCCATGCTCCCCGGTAGCATGATCAGCCGTTTGCGGACGGCCCCGCCATCTTCAAAGAACACCGTGAAATAGCCACGTGTGAATGGCGGCCGCGGGGGGTGCGCTTCAACCGACCGGATGGCTGAGCGTTTGATCAATGGCACCGCCGAGTTGTTGCGGCTTGCAACCACGTTCCAGATGAACACGCCGCCAATGAGCGAGAAGAGCACGCCCCCAACCGGATCGCCATCGCTGAATGTCAGGATTCCGTATGCGAGCATCGCAATTCCAAGGATACCGTAGATGATCAGTGGCCGCGCGATGGAGTTGCCGATGGTGCGCTCGGCCATCGCCCCGCGCACACCGCTCCGCGTCAGGACGATTTCGCCGGGCGTGATCGTGCAGCTGCCGGTCTTGGTTCGGAAGGTGTATTCGCCGGGTTCGCTCATGGCAGGCCGTTCCTGAGAAGTAATCCATTGATCCACAGTTCTAATACCGAATCCTGAAAAAGAATGGGCATACGGAGCAACGGAGCAACGGAGAGGGACATGACCTCCGTTCCTCCGTTGCTCCGTATGAACCCACTCTTTTTGCGGATCTGGTATAATTCCCCGCTCCCCGCCGCGGTATCCATGTGCAGTGTGAGCAACGGTCCGCTGACGGGGTCCATCAATTACCCAGTCGCTGCCGGCGATCACGCGCATGTCGTGCTCTACCACAACGACCGTGTTGCCGGTATCAACGCCTGACAGAATCGGCATCGTGAAATACGTTGTATGGATCCCGCGCGGGCTCACC
>DASQBH010001040.1:0-10230 GCA_035635315.1 Longimicrobium sp. | reverse complement strand
GGGCTCCGGCGTGGGGGCGGGCTCCGGCGCGGGCGTTGCCGCCGGCTTGCGCGAGCGTTTCGGCGCGGGGGCCGGAGGCTCGGGCGCCGGGGGCGGAGGGGGCGGAGGGGGCGGCGGCGCGGCGGCGGCGGGCTTGCGGCTGCGCTTGGGGAGCGTGATGGGATCTTCGATGATGGCGTCGTCGTCGTCCGCATCGGCCGTATCCGCGGTGTCGGCGAACAGGGCGGGATCATCGGGCGGCGCGATGGACTCGGCTGCCATCGAACTCGCGGACGGCGCGGAATCATCCGTCCGCGGCGCGTCGTCGGGCTCCGCGGCGGCGTCGGCGGGGGCGGGAGAGCCGCCGTCGGCGGAAGGCGGCGTATCGTCATCCCCCGGGACCACGAGCGTGCCGCCTCCGCCACCGTCCGGGCCGTCGTCGCCGGAGCCATCGTCCGAACCGCCGCCGTTGGGGGACGGCTCCTCCAGCAGCTCGTCGGCGGTGGTCAGGGGGGCGGCGGCGTCGCGCTCGGCCAGCGCGGTGACGGCGACGATGCGCTCGCTCTTGGCCAGCTCCAGCACGGGCTCGGGGCGGGCGTCGCGCGGCAGGACGGGAAGGTCGGCGCGGCGGATGCGCATCATCCCCCCCGCCGCCGTGACCGCGGCCAGGTCGGTGACGCCCAGCTGCAGCAGCGCGACCAGGTCGCCGAACTCCTTGCCGCCGGGAGAGACGACGGTGCCCTTGCCGTCGCGCTTCTGCAGCGGCAGGTCATCCATCAGGAACCGCTTGCCCTGGCCGCGCGCGGTGACGGCGGCCAGCGCGGCGTCGCTCTTGTCGGCCACCATCCCCGCCAGCCGCTCCCGGTCGCCCAGCTTCATCCCGCGCACGCCCTGCGTGGCCCGCCCCATCAGCGGGATGTCGCCTTCGCCAAAGCGGATGGCGCGGCCGCCGGACGCGGCGAGCACCACCTCCATCTCGCCGTCGGTGACGGCGACGAAGGCCAGCCGGTCGCCCGTGCGCAGCGAGATGGCCTCCACCCCGCCGGAGCGCGGGCGGGTGAACTGGTCCAGCGACGTGCGCTTGACCGTGCCGCCGGCGGTGGCGAAGAGGACGGTCTTCGACTCGCTGAACTCGCTCACCAGGTGCACGCCGGCGACGTCCGCGTTCCTGGGCAGCTCCAGCATCTGGTGCAGGCGCTTGCCCCGGGAGCGCAGGTCCGTCTCCGGCAGGTCGCGCACGGGGGTGCCGTAGGCGCGGCCGTCGCTGGTGAACGCCATCAGCCAGTCCTCGGTGCTGGCGACCAGGACGCGCTCCAGGTAGTCGATCTCGTACTCGCTGCCGATGAGGGCGCGGCCGGTGGCGGCGGCCTTCTGGTACACGGGCATGGGCATCTGCTTGACGAAGCCCTCGCGCGTGACCGTGACCACCACCTGCTCGGCGGCCAGCAGGTCCTCGATGCGCACCGCCTTTTCGTTCTCGAAGATCGTGGTGCGCCGCGGATCTCCGTACTTCTCCGCCATCTCCGCCAGCTCGCGGCGAATGACGGCCACCTGCTGCTCGGGCGAGGCCAGCAGCGCTTCCAGCTCCGCCATCCGCGCCACCAGCTCCGCCAGCCGGTCGCGCAGCTCGCGCGTCTCCAGCTGGGTGAGCCGGGAGAGGCGCATGCTGAGGATGGCCTCGGACTGGCGCTCCGTGAGCTTGAGCTCCTTCTCCAGCTTGGCGGCGGCCGTCTCGCGGTTTCGGGAGCCGCGGATGATGGCGATCACCTGGTCGATCTTCTTCAGCGCGGCGATCAGCCCCTCCAGCACGTGGGCCTCGTCGCGCGCCTTTTCCAGCTCCCAGCGGCTGCGGCGGACCACGACCTGCAGCCGGTGGTCGCGGTAGCGCTCCAGGATGGTCTTGAGCCCCAGCTCGCGCGGCACGCCGTTGTCCAGCGCCAGCGCGATCACGCCGAAGGTGGTCTGCAGGGCGGTCCACTTGAAGAGCCCGGTGAGCACCTTGGCCGCGTCGGCGCCGCGCTTGAGCTCGATGACCACGCGGATGCCGTCGCGGTCGCTCTCGTCGCGCAGGTCGGCGATGTCGTTCAGCTTGCCGGCGCGGGTGAGCTCGGCGATCTGCTCGATGATGCGCGACTTGTTGGTGCCGTACGGGATCTCGGTGACGACCAGCTGCTCCTTGCCGCTGCGCCGCGACTCCTTGTAGACGCGCGCCCGCATCACCACCCGGCCGCGCCCCTTTGCGTACGCGTCGCGGATCCCCTGCGTGCCCACGATGATGCCGCCCGTGGGAAAGTCCGGACCCGGCAGGTGCTCCATCAGCTCTTCGACGGCGCACTCCGGGTGGTCAAGCAGGTGGATGGCGGCGCGCACCACCTCGGCCAGGTTGTGCGGCGGCACGTTGGTGCTCATCCCCACCGCGATGCCGCTGGAGCCGTTCACCAGCAGGTTGGGCACGCGGGCGGGGAGGACGCGCGGCTCGGTGAGCCGGTCGTCGTAGTTGGGGGCGAAGTCGACGGTGTCCTTGTCGATGTCCGCCAGCAGCTCCGTGGCGATGGCCGCCAGCCGCGCCTCGGTGTAGCGGTACGCCGCCGCCGCGTCGCCGTCGATGGAGCCGAAGTTCCCCTGGCCGTCGATGAGCGGGTAGCGCAGGGAAAAGTCCTGCACCATCCGCACGAGCGCGTCGTAGACCGACTGGTCGCCGTGCGGGTGGTACTTGCCCAGCACGTCGCCCACCACGGTCGCGCTCTTCTTGTACGGGCGCGTGGGGATGAGCCCCGCCTCCTGCATGGCGAACAGGATGCGGCGGTGCACCGGCTTCAAACCGTCGCGCACGTCGGGAAGTGCCCGCTGCACGATGACGCTCATCGAGTAGTCGATGAACGACTCGCGCATCTCGGTCTCGATGAGCCGCGGGACGACGCGGTCGCGCTGCGTGGAGGTGAGGATCGCCATCAACCGCAGGGAATGGGGAACAGGGAGCAGGGAATGGCCGGCGCAGTCTGGACAGGCTGGCGCGGATACACCGCGTCCCGGCTCTGGTTCGGAAAGTCTTCGGAAAACTGCATGCGGCGGGTGCGGCCCGCAACCTGCCCTGCCGCGGGGCCGTTCGTCAACCGTCCTGACACTCCACTCCCGGAGACGCCGCCGTGCCGGATACGCTGCCGCCCGCGCTGGTGATCGAGCGCGTGGTGCTGCTGGGCTACATGACGTCGGGCAAGAGCAGCGTGGGGCAGGCGCTGGCCCGGCGGCTGGGCTGGGAGTTCCTGGACTTCGACGTGGAGATAGAACACCGCGAGGGGCGCACCGTCAAGGAGGTGATCGCCGCCGCGGGCGAGGAGGGGTTCCGGCAGATGGAGGCCGCGCTGACGGCGGAGGTGGCGGAGCGGCCCGGACTGGTGCTGGCGCCGGGGGGCGGATGGATCACGCGGCCGGAGCAGCTGGACGTGCTGGGCTCGCGCACGCTTTCCGTGTGGCTGCGCGTGTCCGTGGACGAGACGGTGCGCCGGCTGCGCGCCGACAGCATCGACCGCCCTTTTCGCGAGCACCCCGACCCGCGCGCGATGATCGCGCAGATGCTGGCGGAGCGCGAGCCGCTGTACCGGCTGGCGGACGTGTCGGTGCCGGCGGAGGGGCGGTCGACGGAGGACGTGGCGTTCGAGATCGAGACCATCGTCCGTACCCGCCGCGAGGTGCTGCTGCCGTTCACGCCGGGGAATGGGGTGCCGGTGGAGACGATGGCGCCGCCGGGCCTCGAGGAGCGCAGGCGGGGGTGAGGCCGAGGTGTGAGGGTGACGGGGTGACGGGGTGACGGGGTGACGGGGTGACGGGGTGACGGGGTGACGGGGTGACGGGGAGGCGTCGCCGGCCGGGTGCCTCCCGGGCGGGTGAACCCGCGGCTGGAAAAGCGGAAAGCCCCGCAAACTGCGCGGGGCTTCGCGTCGGATGGTGTGGATTGCTCCAAAGGCACCGTGTTTCCGCACCGGGATGTCCAGGCGCGCCGGCCTGGGACAATCCGAGCAGGTGAAGCCCCGCCGGGCGAGCTCCGCGAGCCCAAGGCGGGGCTTATGGCCTTTCCAGCCGCGGGCTTTAGCCCGTGGTGGCCACGCGGGGCGATACCTGCCGATGCGGCGCGGCCTTTATCCGCCAACCGCGCCGATCCGCCGTGCGGGGCGGTACCTGCGGATGCGGCGCGGCCTCTCTCCGCCAACCGCGCCGATCCGCCACGCGGGTCGATACCTGCGGATGCGGCGCTCTCCGCCAACCGTGCCGACCTGCCGCGCGGGGCGATACCTGCCGATGCGGCGGGGCCTCTATCCGCCAACCGTGCCGACCTGCCGCGCGGGGCGATACCTGCCGATGCGGCGCGGCCTCTATCCGCCCAACCGCGCCGATCCGCCGCGCGGGGTTCGCGTTCCGTGGGGGCTGTGAGGGCTACCGCTGCGTGCCTCCGCGGATGTAGGTGACGAACTCGCGCAGGCGAGCGAGGTCCGCGGCTTCAAAGACGAAGCTGCGGGGGCCGATGCGGCCTTCGATGCGGCCGGCCTCCGCCATCACCGCCAGGTCGCCGATGGGGATCTGGTAGGTGACGTTCTCGTGCCGCCGGTCGCCCTGCGTGTCGCTGTCGTAGCGGCCGTTGTAGCGGGCGCGCTGCCCCTCCACCGTCACCTGCAACTGGTTCTCACTGCGCCACGGCCACCCGGATTGCGGCCAGGCGTCGAAGCTGAGGTACGCGTGCGGCGCCGGGTCGGGCGTGCCCTGTCCGCGCCAGCTGTAGCGCGCGGTCACCCGTATGGGCGCCGCGTCGGAGCCGCCGCCGGCGGTCTGCAGGATCAGCTGCTCCAGGTTGCTCTGGCCCGCCGCGGGATCGTACCGCGGCCTCATTCCGCCGCCTGACGCGCATGCGGAAAGAAGCGGCAAGGCAAGGGCGGCGGTCAGGAGTGTGCGGCGCATGGTGCTTCGGAATGTGCGGGTGACGGTTCCGCGCGCGCGGCGGCCTGGATCACGGGTCCTCGCCTGCCGCACGCGCGTGTTTTCGGGGCTCTCAGAGCCGGGCCTCAAAACTGTAGCACCGTGCATGCCTGAACGAAAATAGCAAGGAATTATGTGGGCGCTTTGCGATTGCCGCACCTGAATTCCGTAGCAGTTCCCTTGCCGTCGCGGATGAGCGGCTGATGCGCCAGCCCGTCGTTCTCCCTCCCCCACGCAGTTTGTGGGGGAGGGCGGGGGAGGGGGGCGCCCGCCCTTCGCACCAGCCCACCCCAAGCGCTTCCTGCTGGTGCAGGCGCGGCCGTGGGTCCGCTGATGGACTACAACTCGTCCAGAATGTCCTCGAACTCGCCGACCATGGTGGGATGGTTGTGGCGCGTGGCGGCGGCGATCCCCATCCGGTACGCCTCGCGCGCCTCCTCCTCGCGCCCCAGGGTGCGGAGCGTGGCACCCAGCCGTCCCCACGCGTTCCCCTCGTCGTCGGCGATGGAGAGGTAGTCGCGCAGCGCCGCGATCACGTCGTCCCACCGCGCCGCCTTTTCGTATTCCAGCGCCAGGCCAAAGCGCGGACGGGGATCGTCCGGGTGCTCCGCCACCATCTTTTGCAGTGCCTGTATCCGCTCTTCCGACACGTCATCCTCCCTGGTTGGTATCCGCCCGCGCGATCGCGCCCCGCCGCCTCCGGAAGAACCGCGCCTCGGGTGAGGAGCAAGGGACGGATCGGAGGCGTGTCGAAGGATCTCCTGCGCGCGGTCCCGGTACGGTCCGCACCGCCACCACGGGCTAAAGCCCGCGGCTGGAAAGGCCATAAGCCCCGCCCTGGGCTCGCGGAGCTCGCCCGGCGGGGCTTCCCCTGCTCGGGTCGGCACAGGCCGGCGCGCCTGGACATCATAAGTGCGGAACAGGGTGCGTCCCGGATGCGCTCCGCACCGTCGGACGCGAAGCCCCGCGCAGTTTGCGGGGCTTTGTGCAGTTCCAGCCGCGGCTTCAGCCGCCCGGGCGCGGGATCTGCCGTCGTGCCGTCCAGACGTCCGCGTGCGCTGGCCGGTGCGATCCGCTCCCTCCGGCCGCGTTGGCGAAATGATGGAACACGAGCGACTTCCGTGCGTTGTCAGGGAGCGCCGGGGGCCGTATCTTGAGCGCCCCGCATCCACCGAGTCCAGCAAGGGAGCATGGGCGTGCCACGTCCGCGCGAGCACATCCTGAGCAACCTGGAGGCGCTGTACCGCGAGGCCCACGCCCGCGCGCAGGCCGCCGCCGACCACGCCGAGATGGCGCGGCTGGACTTCGACTTCAGGCGGGACCAGCTGTACCTGGAGGCAGTGCTGGACGTGCGCGACCTGCTGCGCCCGCCCCCGCCGCCTCCCGAACCTCGGAATGATGACAAGTCGGTCATTGAGCAGATCAGCGAGCTCCGCAGCCTCACGCGCCTTCCGTTCGGCCGCTGACCGGCCGCGCCTGGCGCGCAGCCAACCCGCCGCCCGCGGCCGTTCGCCGCTGGCGGTGGTCTTTGTCACCGTGTTCCTGGACCTCGTCGGCTTCGGGATCGTGATCCCCCTGCTTCCGCTCTACGCCGAGCGGTTCGGCGCGGGGCCGGTGGCGGCCGCGTGGCTGCTGGCCGTCTACTCCCTGATGCAGTTCCTGTTCGCCCCCTGGTGGGGGCGGCTCAGCGACCGCGTGGGCCGGCGGCCGGTGCTGCTCGTCGGCATCGCGGGCGCGGCGCTCTCGTACCTGGCATTCGGGCTGGCGGGGTCGCTCGGCTGGCTCTTCGTCGCCCGCGCCGTCAACGGGCTGATGGGCGCCAACATCGGCGTGGCGCAGGCGTACATCGCCGACGTCACGCCGCCCAGCGAGCGCGCAAAGGGGATGGGGATGATCGGCGCGGCGTTCGGGCTCGGCTTCATCTTCGGCCCCGCGATCGGCGGGTTCCTGTCGCGCTGGGGGCCGCACGCGCCCTTCCTGGGCGCCGCCGCGCTGGCCGCCGCCAACTTCGTCCTGGCCTGGTTCCGCCTTCCCGAGTCGCTTTCGCCCGAGGTGCGCGGCGCGGCGACGGCGCGCAACGCCGGGCTGCGGGCGCGCGTGGCCACGGTGCTGGACGCGCCGGGAAGGCTGCGCGGCCTGTACGCCACCGTGTTCGCGGTGACGATGGGGATCGCGGGGACCGAGGCCACCATGGCGATGTGGGCCGGCCGCCGCTGGGGGCTGGGCTTCGAGTCCGTGGGATACGGGTTCGCGCTGGTGGGCGTGGTGGCGGCGGTCGCGCAGGGGCTGCTGGTGGGGCCGCTGGTCCGCCGCATCGGCGAGCGGCGCGCGGGGCTGCTGGGGCTGGCGCTGATCGCCTCGGGGATGGTGCTCGTCCCGCTCGCGCCCTCGCTCGCCCTCGTCCTCGCCGCCGCGGCGGTGTTCGCGATGGGGCAGGCGGCGGCGACCCCGGCCGTCTACGCGATGATCTCGCAGTCCGGCGGCGCGGCGGACCAGGGGCGCATCCTGGCGGCCACGCAGTCGCTTTCCGCGCTGGCGCGGGTGCTGGGGCCGTGGATGGCCGGCGCCGCGTTCGCGTACGTCGGGATCTCGGCGCCGTACGCGGGCGGGGCGGTGCTGGCGGCGGTCGCGCTGGTGATCCTGGCCACGGCGGCGCGATGATCCGTCCTCCCGCGCTGCGCCCGGGGACGCGCGTGGCGCTGGTCGCCGCGGCCGGGCCGCTCCCCGAGGCCGGCGTGGACCGGGCGATGGAGCGCGTGGCCTCCCTCGGCTGGGAGCCAGTCGCGGGCGATTTCTGCCGCTGCCGGAACGGCTATCTCGCGGGGACGGACGAGGAGCGCGCGGCGGACCTGAACCGCGCGCTGCGCGATCCCGCCATCGGCGCCGTCTGGTTCCTGCGCGGCGGGTACGGGACGATGCGCATCATCGACCAGATCGACTGGGACGCGCTGGCCCGGCATCCCAAGGCGCTCATCGGCTTCAGCGACAACACGGCGGTGCACCTGGCGGCGCAGCGCGCGGGCGTGGTCGGCTTCCACGGCCCGCATCCGCACACCGCCGACTTCCCCGACTTCGCGCGCGACGAGCTGCTGCGCGTGCTGACGGTGCCGGAGCCCGCGGGGGTGCTGCCGCTTCCGCCGGGCGGCCGCGCGGAGACGCTGGCGGGCGGCGTGGCGGAGGGTCCGCTGCTTGGCGGCAACCTGTCGCTCCTTTCGGCCACGCTGGGGACGCCGTACGCCATCCGGCCGGAGGGCGCCATCCTCTTCATCGAGGAAGTGGGCGAGCACCCGTACCGGCTGGACCGCCTGCTTTCGCACCTGCGGCTGGCCGGCGTCCTTTCCGCCGTGGCGGGGATCGCCGTCGGCGGGATCACGGAGACGCCGGAGATGGAGGGCGCGCCGGACGCGGCGGAGGTGGTGCGCGATACGCTCGGCGGGCTGGGCGTCCCGGTCGCGACGGGCTTTCCTTTCGGCCACATCGACGACAACTGGACGCTGCCGCTGGGCGTGCGCGCGCGGCTGGACGCGGACGCCGGCACGCTGGCGTTGCTGGAGCCGGCGGTGGCGTGATGGGGTCGATGGAGGACGATGACCTGACGCGCGTCCGCGTGGGGCTGGAGGAGGGCGAAGACGGGGCGGTGATGGCGCACGCGCTGAACCTTCCCGGCTGCGCCGCCGTCGGCGGATCGCCGGAGGCCGCCGTGGCCGCCTTCGAGCGCGCGCTGGGGGACTGGTTCCGCTTTCTGGCCGCGCTGGGCGACCCCGTCCCCCCGCGCGACGCGGAGATCGAGGTGGCGGTGGACGAGTGGCTGGCCAGCGACGCCCGCATCGCCGCCGGCGAGACCGTCGCGCTCTTTGCCGAGGACCTGCGCCCGCTCTCGCAGGACGATGCGGAACGTGGCGTGCGCCGCCTGGGAGACCTGCGCGCCCGCCTCCTCGCCCGCGTGCGCCGCCGCCCCGAGGCGCTGCTGGACGCGGAGACGCCTGGCGGGATGACGGCGCGGCAGGTGCTGGAGGAGCTGGCGCGCGCGCAGTGGTGGACGCTCAGCCGCCTGGGCGCCACGCCGATGGCCGAGGTGCCGGAAAAGACGCTCGCGCGCCTGGACACCGCCATGGCCCTGGTCGTCGACCGCATGACCACGCTGCCGGACGACGCGCGCGCCCACCGCCTGGAACTGGACGGCGAGGAGTGGACCCCGCGCAAGGTCCTTCGCCGCCTCCTCTGGCTGGAGTGGACCCTCGGCGCCGCCGCCCTCACCGCCCTGACCGCCGTGGACGGCGCCGCCGCGTAGGCGGAAGGGAGAGGGCCCCCGGCGTGACGCGGGCCCTCTCCCCCGCCAGGCCTTTCGCTCGTTCCTCGCGACGGCTGGCGACCCCTCCCCCAAACTGCGGGGGAGGGGTGGGGCAGGATTCGGAGTGCTTCGGAGAGGCGGAGCGGGATGGTGGGCCGCCCCCCTCCCCGGCCCTCCCCCACAAACTGCGTGGGGGAGGGAGAACGGCGGAAACGCCGTCGAAGCGGGATCGAATTCTCCCCTCTCCGCGAGGAACGAGCGGGGAGGGGCCGGGGGAGGGGCACCCCGCGGACGCAGTTCGATGCCTTTCGACGAGGCAGGACCCGTCGGCTGGGGTACGTGCCCGACGCACCAAATCCGCCACCGGTGAACCGATCGTGTGTTCCGGAGTAAGCAACCGCAGCAGCGGGATGCAGGTTCGATAAAACAAACGGAGAGACAAACGATGGCTTATCCCGAGATGATGGTCGCACCCATGCGCAAGGACCTCACGCGGCTTGGCGTGCAGGAGCTGCGCACGCCCGACGAGGTGAAGGAAGCGCTCGAGAACACCAGCGAGCCCACGCTGCTGGTGGTGAACTCCATCTGCGGCTGCGCGGCCCGCAACGCGCGCCCCGCCGTGGCCATGGCGCTGGAGAACGAGAAGAAGCCGGCGCGGCTGACGACGGTGTTCGCCGGGCAGGACGTGGAGGCCACGCAGGCCGCCCGCGGCTACATCCACGGCTATCCGCCGTCGTCGCCCAGCATTGCGCTGCTCAAGGACGGCGACGTGGCGTTCATGCTGGAGCGCCACCAGATCGAGGGCCGCAGCGCCGACGCCATCGCCGAAGACCTGAAGAACGCCTTCGACCAGTACTGCTGATCGGCGGCATCAATCGACGCGCGACGCCCCCGTCCGGGATCTCCGGCCGGGGGCGTCGTTCTTCATCCATCTGCTGAACGGCTTTGCACGCAGAGCAGCAGAGAGGCAGAGAATCAGAGGAGCGCGATCT
>DASQBH010001039.1:0-3564 GCA_035635315.1 Longimicrobium sp. | reverse complement strand
CCCCAGCGCGCGCGCGCCCTCCAGCAGCAGGCGGTTGGGGGGCGAGTGAGCATCGTCCGGCACCACGCGGGTGTGCGTCTCGTCCTCGATGCGGTCGAACACCGGCGCCAGGTCCGCCGGACGCATCCCCACCGTGCCGTGCGCGCCGGCCCACTCGTCCAGCACCCAGTCGGGGGTGCGCAGCATCACCAGCCAGTTGACCGTCGTCCCGCCCCCCACGGCGCGCCCCTGCAGCATGGGGAAGGCCAGGTCGTCCGTGGCGCGCGCGCCGGCGTCGGCGTACAGACGGGGGGTGAGCTCCGCCTCGCGCTCGGTGAACTGGCCGTGGCGCCAGAACGCGCCCTCCTCCAGCAGCACCACCTCGTGCCCCGCCTCGGCCAGGCGCGCGGCGGCCACGGCCCCGCCCGCGCCGCTGCCGATCACGCACACGTCCGCACGCACGCGGGTGTCGCCGCGCAGGCGCGCGCCCTCGATGATGCTGCTGAGCGTGGGATCGCCCGAAAGCAGGTCCAGCTGGGGGCGGATGGAGATGACGCGCGCCGTTCGCGCCCCCTCCGTCCTCGCCACGGGCTCCGCGTCGGTCGAAGCGCCGGGGAGCGGGCCCTCCCACGCCACCTCGGGGGTGCGCGTGTGCAACGGGCCGCGGTAGCCGATCCCCGGATGGGTGGACGGATCGGCGTAGTGGGTGGCCAGGATCAGCCGGCGCAGCGCCTGGAACGCGGTGCGGAACAGGGGGATGCGGCTGGTCTCCCATCCGCGCAGCCACGCGTCCTGCCGTTCGGCGGAGAGGTCCGCGAAGCCGCGGGGGACCCAGGCGTTCAACAGGCCGGCGGCGGGCGCGCCCATCAGCCACAGGAGCCCCGCCGCGTCCTTTGCCAGGTTGGGCTCCAGCGTCCCCAGGCGCACCTCCACGGCGCGCGCCAGGCGCACGGCGGACGGGTCCGGCTCGTCGGGCAGGGGCACCATGCGCCTGCACAGCGCGATGAGCGTGGCAAGCTGCCGCGGAGTGAGCATCAGTCCGGGAGTTTTTTGCTTCGGGTGCGACACGGCGGGAGGGGACGATGAAGGTTGCGCCCACGGCACCCGTTTGTCAACGCGCTCGCACGCCGGCCGAACGCATCCACACAGCCGTTCCTCTCGCACTCAAACGGCACTCTGGTAACGAGATAGGGCCTGGGAACGGGCCCGCATCTTGCACCTGTGCCGCACCCCCGCCCGCGTCGAGGGCGGACCCTGAAATCGGCGAACCCGGGTGAAAGGGAGTGGACGATGAACTACGGAAGGGACTACGGGAACCGCAATTTCTTTGAGCGCGCGGCCAACACGGTGCGCGGCTGGGTGGGGCGGCACGGCGGCGGGGACGACCGGTTCTACGACGACGAGTACCGCGGCGGGATGATGAACCGCGGCTGGAACGAGGACCGCGGCTACCGCGAGATGGGCGACGTGAGCGGCGGCTACGGCCGCGGCTTCGATCGCGGCTACGGCGCGTCCAACTGGCGCGGCCGCAACGAGGACTGGAACCGCGGCGCCATGGACGGCTGGAACCGCGGGATGGGCGGCGGCGGGACTGGCTACCGCACGGGCGGGTACAACGCCAGCCACGGCAGCTGGGACGTGGACTGGGACAACGACCGCTCCGGCGGCTACGACCGCGGGATGAATCGTGGGATGGGCGGCGGCTACTCCGCCGGCGGGTACGGCAACGACGAGCGCGACCACTACATGGGCCGCGACTTCATGACCAACCACCCGCACTTTGGCCACGGCTGGCAGGCCGGCCACCACGACGACGCCACCATGGACATGAACCGTGGCGGCGGTGACTGGAACCGCATGGGCGGCGGGATGATGGGCCGCGGCATGCAGGGCGGGATGAACCGCGGCATGGATGCCGACCGGTCCGGCGGCTACGACCGCGGGATGCGCGGCGGGATGGACCGCGGCTACGGCGGCGGCGCGGGGATGCCGGGCGGCGACACCGACATGGGCGACGCGTCCGGCGGGATGATCGGGAACTACGGCGCCTACGGCAACTACGGGATCGAGCGGTTCCGCAGCGCCAGCGGCGGCGGCGTGCCCAGCGGCCAGCACTTCCGCGGCTACGGCGTGGGCTCCGGCTACCGCCCGTAAGCGGGACGGCGGCTCACGTCGCGAGGAGGCAGGCCCGGGCGACCGGGCCCGCCTTCGTAAAAACTGTTGGGTACAGAGGAACAGACAAAAGCCAGAGATACAGAGGAAGATCGCTTTCCTCTGTTCCTCCGGCTTTTGTCTGTTCCTCTGTACTCCCAGTCTTTTCAGGAGCTGGTATTACTCCTCCGGCTCGTCGAAGAGGCCCAGCACGCCGGGCGCCTGCGTGCGAGGCTTGCGGGGGCGCGGGGTGGAGACGCGCGGCTCCGCGAGGAACTCCACCTCGGCACCCTCCGCATCCAGCGAGCGATACGACACGCGTCCGGCGCGCTTCAAACTCGCGAGCGCGGCGCGGATCTGGTCGGAGGTAGCTTCCGCGCTGCCAGCCAGCAGCTCGGCGGCAGGCACCCGCGCGCAGACGTGCCGCGCGTGCAGATCGTCCGCCAACGCGGCGAGGTCGGGCCCGCGCGGCTCCGGCTCGGGCTGCGGCGCGAGGGCGAACAGGTCCAGCGCGGCGGGCGGCGGGCCGACCAGGGACAGCTCCGGAGATGGATCACGCGCGGGCGACTCGGCGGCTGACGCTTCGGCGGCCGATGATTCCGCTTGCGGAGGCGGCTCGACGACGGGTTCGCCGGATGCCGTGATGGCTGGCTCCGTAGCCGGTTGCTCCGGCGCGGGAGGGGCATCGGGCGGAGGCGTTTCCGCGAGGGGCTCTTCAACGACCGCGACCGGCGCGGCGGCAGGAGGATCGGCTTTGGGTGATGCGGCGGCTTTGCGTCTGGATGCCGGCTTCGGTCTGGAGGCTGTGCCATCCGCCAGGGCGCCGTCCAGCTCCGCCGGATGCTCGGCGAAGGGGGTGGAGAGGAGCAGGTGGACGGTCTCCGTCTTTCCGTCGACGCGCAGCGTGTGCGTGACGCGCTCGTCGCCGGTGGTGGCGAGGACGGCCTGCATCCGCTCGATCGCGGTCGTGAGCGCCGCGTCGGGGCCGGAGGCGCGCTGGGCCTGCCGCCAGGGGAGGAGCCAGCCGTGCCGCTCGTCGCTCAGAAAGTGGGAGCACCCTTCCACCACGCGGCGCAGGTGCGGTGGCAGGTCCGCCAAAGGGCCGGTGAAGCGCGCCTGCTTTTCGAAGTCCTCGCGCGGAAAGCGCAGCAGCACGTCGGTGCCGCCCAGGTCCACGATCGGCTCCAGGGCGCTCCACGGCAGCGTGCGGGCGGCGAGCGGCGCCAGGCGCACCAGCGCGGTCTCGTCGCCGATGCGCTGCGCCAGGCGATGCGCGTGGGACGCGAACGATCCCTCGACCAGCACGATCTCGCCGGGCTCGGCGCCGGCGGGATCGGAGCTGGCGCGGACGCGCTCGCCGGCGCCGATGTCATCCAGCGCCGCGCCCAGGCGGGCGATCAGGCCAGGGTCTTCTTCCAGCAGCACGACGCGCGC
>DASQBH010001038.1:0-2529 GCA_035635315.1 Longimicrobium sp. | reverse complement strand
GGACGACTACGTCACCAAGCCCTTCGGCCTGCTGGAGCTGCTGGCGCGCGTGGGGGCGCTGCTGCGGCGCGGCGGGGGAGGCGCCCGGGCCGCGGCGCCGGAGGTGGAGCGCTTCGGCGAGGTGGAGGTGGACCCCGGCAGCCGCCTGGTGCGGCGGCGGGGCGAGGAGGTGCCGCTGACGCCCAAGGAGTTCGACCTGCTGTGGGCGCTGCTGCGGCGCCGCGGGGGCGTGGCGGCGCGGCTGGAGCTTCTGGCGGAGGTGTGGGGCCACCGCGCCGCGGTGATGACGCGCACCGTGGACATGCACGTGGCCCAGCTGCGCCGCAAGCTGGAGGACGACCCCGCGGAGCCGCGGCACATCGTGACGGTGTGGAAGGCGGGGTATCGCCTGGCGCCGTAGGGGGTGATGGTGTGATGGTGTGCCTCGCCCCCCACCCCGGGCTAAAGCCCGGGGCTGGAACTGCGATAAGCCCCGCCCTGGGCGCGCTGCGCTTGCCCGGCGGGGCTTCACCTTCTCGGGTCGGCAAAAGCCTGCGCGGCGAGCAGGCCACAGCGTGAATCCACACCCTGCATCAGCGGCAACGCGCCACAGGTAGTCGCGACGTTTATACCCTCTCCCGCTTGCGGGAGAGGGTGCGAGCCTAAGCGAGCGGGTGAGGGCCCCCAGCCGAAGCGCGCCGACGTTCCACTCCCGCACTTTCGCACTCTCGCACTTTCGCACTTTCGCACTTTCGCACTTCCTCCCCCCCCTCGCCAAAGCCTTACAAACGCATTACGCCGGGCTCACACCCGGATGCGCGCCGGCCGTTAGCGTGAACGTGAGAGGAATCATGTTCATCCGCGAACCGGGACAGGCGCATGGGGCTGTTCACACGTAAGAGCATCGCACGGCTGCAGGAAGAGGCGGGGACGGCCACGCTGCACCGCGTGCTGGGGCCGGTCAACCTCACCACGCTGGGCATCGGCTCGGTGATCGGCACGGGGATCTTCGTGCTCACGGGGACGGCGGCGTCGCAGCACGCGGGGCCGGCGCTGGTCATCAGCATGCTGATCGCGGCGCTGGCGTGCGCGCTGGCGGGGCTGTGCTACGCTGAGCTGGCCTCCATGATCCCCGTCGCGGGGAGCGCGTACACCTACGCGTATGCCACGGCGGGCGAGATCTTCGCCTGGATCATCGGGTGGGACCTGATCCTGGAGTACGCGCTGAGCACGGCCACGGTGGCGGTGGGGTGGTCGGGGTACTTCGTGAGCTTCATGTCGGACCTGGGCGTCCGCATCCCCGCGCGGCTGGCGGCGTCGCCGGAGCTGATGGTGCAGACGGCGGACGGGGCCATGGTGCGAGGCATCTTCAACCTCCCCGCCGCCATCATCGTCCTGCTGGTGGCCGGGCTGCTCACCATCGGCATCCGCGAGTCGGCCAACACCAACACGGCGCTGGTCATCCTCAAGGTCGGTGTGCTGCTGGTGTTCATCGTCGCCGGCTTCTCCTACATCAACCGCGACAACCTTACGCCCTTCATCCCGCCCAACACGGGGGAGTTCGGCGCGTTCGGGTGGAGCGGGGTGCTGCGCGGCGCGGCCATCATGTTCTTTGCCTACGTGGGCTTCGACGCGGTGTCGACGGCGGCGCAGGAGGCGAAGAACCCGCAGCGCGACCTGCCGATCGGCATCCTGGGCTCGCTCCTCATCTGCACGGTGATCTACATCCTGGTGGCGACGGTGCTGATCGGCATCGTGCCGTATTCGCGGCTGAACGTGCCGGACCCGCTGGCGGTGGGGATCGATTCCACGGGGCTGACGTGGCTTAGCCCGGTGGTGAAGATCAGCGCGCTGTTCGGCCTGTTCTCGACCATGCTGGTGACGCTGCTGGGGCAGACGCGCATCTTCTTTTCCATGAGCCGCGACGGGCTGCTGCCGGAGGTGTTCGGCCGCGTACACCCGCGCTGGCGCACGCCGCACCTGAGCACGGTCATCACCGGGGTGATCGTGGCGGTCGCGGCGGGGCTGCTCCCCATCGGCGTCCTGAGCCAGCTGGTGAGCATGGGGACGCTGCTGGCGTTCGTGCTGGTCTCCATCGGTGTGCTGATCCTGCGGCGCGCGCGGCCGGAGCTGCCGCGCCCGTTCCGCACGCCGTGGACGCCGTGGGTGCCGATCTTTGCCGCCGCCGTGTGCCTGCTGCAGATGGCGGTGCTCCCCGCGGCCACGTGGGTGCGGCTGATGGTGTGGCTGGCGCTGGGGTTCCTGATCTACTTCCTGTACGGCGCCAGGCGCGCTCGCCTCGTCCGCGAGGGGCAGGTGGTGCCGGCGGCGGCGCGGGTGGCGGAGGTGCCGTAGGTCCCCCACCCCCTGGCCCACCCCCGACTCCCTCCCCGGCAGACTGCGCCGGGAGAGGGGGGACGCAGAGGTTCGAGGATCGCCGGCAGGCGTCGAACTGGCGCCCGGGGGGTGCCCCTCCCCCGGCCCCTCCCCGTTCGTTCCTCACGGAGAGGGGAGAATCCGATCCCGCTGCGACGCGCTTTCTCGCCGTTC
>DASQBH010001037.1:0-3874 GCA_035635315.1 Longimicrobium sp. | reverse complement strand
GCTGTGGTCGTTGCCGCGGTCGACCGTCGCGTCGTCGTTGTCCGGGCGGCCGTTGACCCCGTCGTCGTCGTTGTTGACCAGCACGATGGCGCCGCCGCCGCGCGCACCGAACCGCCACGCGCCGCCGGCGGCGGCGCCGCCGTCCGCCCGGCCGTCGCGGTTGGCGTCCACCCGGAGCCGGAACCCCGCCGCCGTCGCCTCGCCGTACTCCTCGCCTTCGCCGGGGGGAAGCGACGGGCGGGGAGCGATGCGCAGGCGGAGCACGACCTGGTCCGCCGGCGCGCGGCCGCCCGGCTCCAGGAAGCGCCTGGCGAAGCGCGCCTCCCGCCGGTGCGCCGCCGGTCCCGCCTCCACCACGTGCACGTACCAGCCGGGGCGGTGGCTCTCGATACGCCAGCCGCGCGCGAGCGCCTGGTCGTGGGAGAGCACGTCGGGGTCGGCGACGAAGGCGACGTGGACGTAGTTGTCCTCCGGGATGCGCCGCAGCAGCACGTCCCCCGGCTGCAGCGAGCCGGAGGGCGCCGCGCCGGGCGCGAGCACCAGTTCGATCTCGGGCACCCGCTCCCGCCCGGCGGCCGCGCTCCGGCTGCGGTAGGCCTGGAAAAGCGCCGCGGGGTCAACGTCTGGCAGGGTGATCCCCGCCTGGCCCAGCACCCGCTCCAGGTGCTCGCGCGGGGACTGCCGCCGCCACCCCCCGTCGAGCTCCGCCTCCGCGAGCTCCACCAGCTCCGGCGCGTGCTCCCGCTCGTGGCCGTACTCCTCGTCCGCCTCCACGGCGGCGTACTCGTCGAAGGGGCGCCACTCGTTTGCGAACTCGTCCTCGCCGGCAGACTCGTCATCCTCCGCGCCCGTCTCGAACGCAAACGCTTCCGCCTCGCTCTCGAACGATCCGTATCCGCCATTCGCCTCTCCCGCGGCGAACCCGGCGGCCGTCTCGCTTTCGGCGGCGGACTCGGCGGCGAAGGAGAAGGCGGGGGCGGGCGTGGACTCCACGAGTGACTCCGGACCGGCGGCGAACGCGGCGGATTCGGCCTCGAAGGAGAAGGCGGACGTAGATTCCACCGGGAAGGTGGATTCGGCCGCGGACTCCCACATGGGGCCGTACGCCTCCTCCAGGTCTTCGGCGAACTCGGCGGCGGCTTCGGCCGATTCGGCGGACTCGGGGAGCGTGGTGTTGAGGGCGGCGTGCAGCATCACCACGGGGTCGAAGCGGGGGCCGCGCAGGTACCCGTGGCTCCCGTCGCGGCTCGCCGCCTGGATGTGCACGTGCGGAAACTGCGTCGCGCCCAGGTAGCCGATGAGCAGCGGCGGGCCGCCCGTGAGCTCCGCGGCGGTGAGCCGCGCCCCGTTGCGCATCCGCGGCCCGAAGCCGATCCCCTTGCCGGTGGCCGCCCACGCCTCGGCCGTGATGGCGTTCCCCGAACCGTCCTTGGGCAGAAAGGCGGAGGTGATGAGGTGCAGCCACTCCGCGTACAGCGTGAGCGTGCCGCTGGAGCCGTCCTCGCGCGTGTAGGTGTAGCGGCAGGCCAGCCCCAGCACGCCGCCGTACGCGCCCGCGTCCTGGCTGCTCCACGGCTGGGTGTGGACGATGGCGTGGTCCAGCACCGCCGTCCCCGTCCCCGCGATGCCGATCCCGGCGCGGCTGGCGCCGTCCCCATCCACCGCCCGCACCGCCCGCAGCTCGGCGAAGTCGATGCTGGCGCGGATGGCGGTGTAGACCGGCAGCCCGCGGCGCGCGTCGTCGGCCCCGCCGCCGGAGGCGTTGGAGGTGGAGACGTCGATCCCCAGGTGCCGCGCGCGGCCGGTGCGCCGCCCCGTGAGCGCCTGCTTCTCGTCCGTGTCGCGGTAGAAGGGATCGGTGATGCGGCCGCCGGGGATGCAGTAGCCCAGGGTGACGGGGGGCGTGTCCTCTCCCCATCCCGTCACGGCGTCGGTCGGCGCCCAGGGGGCCCCGGCGGCGGACGGGATCTTCAGCTCCGTGTGGGACATGGCTCCCTCCTGCCGGGTGTCGGCGTGCGGCGGCTCCACGCCGGGGGGCGGCGCGCCCCGCACGTACTCGCGCGTGCGGGCGATGGCCGCGTCGGTGTCCAGGTACCCGCTCCCCACCCGGTGCACCGCGTCGTCGCCGCCCCGCGCCGGCTGCGTGCTGGTGAGGAGGAGGTTGCGGACCTCCTGGATGTTCAGCGGACGCCCCGCCGTCTGGTACATCAGCGCCACGGTGCCGGTCACGTGCGGCGCCGCCATGCTCGTCCCCGACTTGCGCACCAGCCAGCGGGGCTCGTCCGGCGCGGGCCCCTCGGGGGCGGAGCACGCGGCCAGCACCTCCACCCCGGGGGCCACCAGGTCGGGCTTGATGCGCCCGTCGCGGGTGGGCCCCGCGCTGCTGAACCGCCCCAGCCGCCGCTCCGGGTCGTGCGCGTCGTACGCGCCCACGGCCACGGGTCGAAAGCCGTTGGCGATGCTCCCCGTCGTCGAGAGGGGGACGGACATCCGCGGGTCGAAGCGGGCCTGGCAGTCGAAGCAGGCGGCGTCGCGCTCGATCCACGCGTTGAAGCGCCCGTCCACCACGTCCTCGCCCGTCAGCACCAGCTCCCACCGCCCCGCGGGCGCGCCGGTGTAGAGGTAGACGTGGATGGTGTTGTCCAGGTTGTTGGGCTCGCGCGCGCGGTGGTAGATGCGGCACACCTCGCGATCCCCCACGCGCAGGGACGACTCGTCCTCCGGCCCCGTCCGGCGCGAGAGCTCGCCCGCGGGGGTGCGCACCTGCACCGCCAGCACGTCGCGCCCCGGGTACCACACCTCCAGCTCGTTGGGCGTGACGTCCGCCTCGCCTACGAGAAAGGGGATGCTGAGCACCTGGCCGGGCCGCAGCTGCCCGGCGGCGTGCGCGTGGCGGTCGTAGTAGTTGCCCGTGCTCTGCCCGATGAACCGGCCCGGCGCCAGGGTAAGCGCCGCGTCGAACGCCTGCTCCACCAGGCTGGAGCCGTCGTGCGACCCCGCCTGCCGGCCCATGCTGGCGTTGATGCACACCGGCCGCCCGCCCGCCGCGCGAAAGATGAAGTCCACCGCCTCCAGCAGGGCCACCGAGTCGCCCAGGGCGGCCTGTCCCGGGAGCGCGCGGCTGGCCAGGTGCACGAAGACCAGCTCCGCCTCCGGCGCCACCCCCGCCGGCCCCACCCGCCCGCTCCCCGCGGCGATGTCCAGCACGTGCGTGCCGTGGGCCCCGCCGCCGCCGGGGGCGGAGCGGTACCAGGCGTAGCCCAGCGCCTGGTCGGGGCGGGGCGAGGCCAGGGCGCGGTCGATGTCGGCCGCGGCGTGCACCGCACCGTAGCCGTAGCGGTTGGGCCGCCCGGGCGCATAGGGAGCCGCCTGGTCCCACAGGGCGAGGAGCCGGGTGCGGCCGTCCGGGTGCCGGAAGTTGGGATGGGTGAAGTCGCACCCCCAGTCGATCACCCCCACCACCACGCCGGCCCCCGTGGCACCCTCCGTCCGCGGACGACGCCGGTCGCTCTCCTCCGACGGCTCGTGCCGGTCCTCCTCCGCGGGCGGCGGCTCCGTGCCGGCGATGACCACCATCGGCGCCTTCATGCTGGCCACGCGCTCGTCGCGGCGCACCTCCACGATGCGGCGGCGCGGCAGCCGGCAGGTGACGATGGCGCCGAACTGGGTGACGATGCGGATGCCCGGAGGCGGCTTCCGGGGGTGGTGCAGCCGGACGATGACCTCCACCTCCTCGTCCGCGTCGCCCTCGGCGAGCTCCCACAGCGCGGCCTCCATGCGCTCCTCTCGATGGCCAGGGGGGATGGGGATTACTTGCGGGTGGTGCCGCCTTTGGGCGAGACGGTGGGGGGAGGCTCGCGCCGCTCCAGCAGCC
>DASQBH010001036.1:0-6513 GCA_035635315.1 Longimicrobium sp. | reverse complement strand
GGCAACGCAGCGTACCTGCTGGCCGAGGCGCTGGCGAACGACGCGGACGTCCGGCTGCTGGTTACGCTGGACCCGGTGTCGGGGGAGCGGGAGCGGAGCCAGGCGCCGCGGCCGCCGGGGGTGCGCCGGTGGATCAACGTGCGCGTGGGCTCCGCGCCGGGCCTGTCGTCGTGCGGGCTGGCGGGGGCGATTGGCGGCGCGTGGGGTCCACAGCCCGCCGCAGATGCCGACCTGCGCTTTCCCCGCGACCCGGCGCAGGACGACCCCGACGACGACCACTGCAAGACCGAGCAGATGTTCCTGCTGGACGAAGTGCAGGCCGCGCTCGCCGCCGTGCGATGACGGAAGGGTGCATGCTGATCGCGCCTCTCCCGGGCGAATGAATTCGCGGCTGGGAGAACGCGATGTCGGCCTTCGCCGACGGGTCCAGCGCGAGCGGCGGGAGGCGGAGCGTTACCGCCGGTTTCGTACATGGTTGATGATCGATGAATGCCGATCCGCGATTACCAGCGGCAGCCAGGGCATTCGCATCATTCCTCCTCTCTCGAGACGAACCCGTCCGCGAAGGCGGACATCGCGTTTTCCAGCCGCGAATTCATTCGCCGGGCTGCGCGAAGCCCCGGACACCCGCCGCCGTCACAAACCCTGCGGATCAGAAGGAGGTCTGGACTCGGGCGCTACCGGTCAAATCGGGACTACGCGAGCAACAAATGTTTCTTGCGGGGTGATCCTGGCAGGTGTATCTATTGGGCCCGCTGACGGTCTTCGATCCTCCACGACAAAACCGGGCTTTCCTTCACACCCCTCATGCCGGACTCAACGACAACGAGCGGCGGGCTCGCCGACGTAGTCGGGGAGCGGCGCCGGCGGGTGCACGGAAAGCCTGCGGCGCTCCCTGGCGCGACGCGACGGGCCCGGCTGCTGGCGGCCGCGGCCCTGGTGTGCCTGCCGGTGCTCGCCGCGCCGTGGATCAGCCGCGCGCTCTTTCCCCGCCCGGCGGCCTTCAACTCCGATCTGGCCATCCCGGTGCTGATGACGCGCGCCCGGGAGTGGAGCCTGTTCGACGCCTACTACTGGGGGCAAGACCGGCTGGGCGCGTGGCACCTGCTGCTGATGCGGGCCGCCAGCCAGCTCTCCGGGCACACCTTCGACTACGCGGCGCTGCACCTGGTGGGCACCGCGTGGGTGCTGATGGCGGCCGTGGTGATGGCGCGCCTCGCCGGAGTCTGGGGATGGGCGGCGGGGGGGCTGCTGGCCGCCGTCCTGGTGGGCAACTCCGATTCCCGCGTCAGCCTCTTCGACGCCGCGCATCCCTATGCCTGGCAGATCACCGCCCTGGTGCTCGCCTGGTGGGGGCTCCGGAAGTTGGCGGAGCGGCCGGGACCCGGCGGGCGGGGCCGGTGGCCTTTGCGCGCCGCCACCGCCTTCGTCGCCTTTCTCGCGCACTGGACGTCGCCGCTGAGCGGGCCGCTGCTCCTGATCATCGCCGGCGTGGAGGCTGTCCGGGCGCGCGCGCTGGACGTGGCGCCGGGCCGCTCCCTGCTCCGGCGATTGGCGGAGGGAGGGCTGGTCGTGGGCGCGGCCATGGTCGGCGAGCGGGTGCTGCGCGCCGCGTTCGACCTCTACTCCCACGCCCGCTTCGGGCACTACTTCCGCACCGGCCTGGTGCTCGACCGGCCGCACCTGGCGGACAACGCCCGGCGGGTCGCGAAGACGCTGGCCACCTCCGATTCCATGCCCCTGCTGATGGTGGCGACGGCCGGGGCCTGCGCCGCCGCGGTCGTGCTCTGGCGAGCGGCGCGGGGCGGGCGGGTGCCCGGCTGGCGGGTGGAGGGAGCGGCGCTGGTGCTGGCCTGCTGGGCGATCGCGGCCGCCCAGCTGCCGGTGTTCGTCCTGGTTCGGCACGTGCGCATGAACCAGTTCCACGTGCGCTACTTCTCGCTCGTCTTCGTGTTCGGGACGCTGGCGGGGCTGCTCACCCTGGCGATCCTCGCCGCGAGCCTTCCCGCGGTGGCGAACCGGTGGCGCCAGGTGCTCGCGCTGGCGGGAGCCGCGGGGCTGGCCGTAGGGGTGCTGCGGGTGCCGGCGGCGTCCGGGGCGCGCCCGGAGGCGCTGGCCAGGGTGGCCGCGCGCCTGGAGGCGCGGGCGCCCGGCGCGCCGCTGCTGGGCGGCTACTGGAGCACGTACGTCTTCGCGGCGCTCCAGCAGCCGGAGACCATGCTCGCGCCCGTCCCGTGCGAAGGGCGGCTCGTCCGCACGCCCTGGTGGGCCGGGGAGCTGCCCCGGCACCGGTGGGTGGTGGTGGTGGGGAACACGTACGAGTGCCCGGACGCCGGCCCACGCAACGCCCCCGCGCCCTGGGTATACCAGCACGGCGCGCTGCTGCGGCTGGTCCGCGGGCAATTGGAGGGAGGCGCTGACGTCAGCTTCGCTCTGTACGAGAACGCCACCGCGCGGGCCGTAGCACACACGGCCCGGCCCGCGGCCGCCGCCTGGCGCTACTGTGACGCGGGTGCGACGCTCCGGCTGAGCTTTCCCGCGCGCGCGGAGGCCCTGGTCATGGTGGCGCGCGCGATCCGGTCGCCCGGCGCGATCCTGCTGGCCGCCCCCGTCTTCGCCGACGGCAGGGTGGGGCCGGCGGTGCGCATGGATGCGACGGGGCGCCTGCACCGTGCGGAGCTGCGCGCGGACGGCGCGCCGCTGGTAGGCGCGCGCATCACCGTGCAGCGCATTGCACAGAAGGCGGATCCGCAGAAGTGCCTGGCGGCGAACAGCTTCGTGGTCGGGGAGTGATGCCGATTCCCTGATGCCATATCCTGGAAAAGATTGGGGATACAGAGGAACAGACAACAGCCAGAGGAACAGAGAAAAGCACTTGTCTCTGTTCCTCTGGCTTTTGTCTGTTCCTCTGTACCTTTCGCAGTTTGTCTTTTTTCGGATTCGGTATTACAGCCGGCCCAGCGCGCGCAGCAGCATCACCAGCCCCAGCACCGCCGCCACGACACCCAGGCGCATCCGAACCGCCCCCCGCAGGCGCCGCGGCTCCGTCCCGGGCGTAAACCAGGCCCCCGCCACCGTCACCACGCCGAGCAGCATCAGCGTCAGCGGCGCCGCCCACTCCGGCTCGCGTCCCGAGAACCACACCAGCAGCCCGGCCAGCGTCAGGAACGAGAGCAGGTACATCATCGAACCGCGGTTGCTCATCCACCCTCCCGGTACCCAGGAAAGACGAGGACGCGGAGAATCTCGATCAACCCTCTGCGTCCTCTTTATTCTCAGCAAAAAATCTCACGCAGAGAAACAGAGCAGCAGAGATGAAGGCCTTTCTCCGTTGCTCCGTTTCTCTGTGTGCCAATTCTTTTGCCGGAGCCGGGCTCAACACCAGATCCGGGAGGTGCGGATTACGTCGCCAGCCCCGCCAGCGCACCCGCCGCGCCGATGCGCTCCGCCAGCGCGGGAACGCCGTCCGGATCCGCCTCCGCCTGCGCATCCAGCGCGTGGGTAAAGAGCGCGTCGGCGGCCAGCAGCGGGAGCGCATCCTCCTTCCGCGCCCCCGCCCCGTCCGCCAGCAGCCGTGCGTAGAGCGCCAGCGCGCCCTCCGCCAGCGCGTCCGCCACCGGCAGGTCGCCGTCCGCGGGGAGCGCGGCGAGCATCGCCTCCAGCAGCGCGGGGGGCGCGCCGGCCAGCCGCCCGCGCACCCAGGCCTCCGCAGCCGTCACGCGGGCGCGCCGGCCGTCAGCAGCGGGCGCACCAGCTCCGGCACGCGCTGCAGCGCCTCGCCCAGGCGCGACGGATCGCCCACGCCGGCCTGCGCCATGTGCGGCTTGCCGCCCCCCTTGCCGCCCACGATCGCCGCGACCTCGCGGATCACGGCGTCGGCGCGGACGCCGCGCTGGATCAGGTCGTCCGTCACCACCGCGACCAGCATCGGCTTGCCGCCTTCCGTCTCCGCCAGCACCGCCACGCCGCTCCCCAGCCGCTCGCGCAGCAGGTCGCCCAGCGCCTTCATCTCGTCCACGCTGCCGTAGGAACCGCCGGACGCCACCACGCGAATCCCATCCACCGACACCGCGGAGTCCAGCAGCGTCGACACGACGTCGGCGCCGCCGCTGGTGCGCGCCTTTTCCAGCTGCTTCTGCAGGTCGCGCGACTGGTCGAGCACCTGCTGAAGACGGGGGAGCAGGTTCTCCTCCTTGGTGCGCAGCAGCCCGGCCGCCTGGCGCAGCGTCGTTTCGTCGCGGCGCACCCGCTCGAACGCCTGGCGCCCCGTCACCGCCTCGATGCGCCGCACCCCCGCCGCCACGCCGCTCTCGCTGACGATGCGGAAAAGGCCGATCTGCCCCGTGGTGCGCACGTGGGTGCCGCCGCAGAGCTCCATCGACACGCCGGGGATCTCGATCACCCGCACCACGTCGCCGTACTTGTCGCTGAACAGCGCCATGGCCCCGCGGCCGATCGCCTCCTGGTAGCCCATCTGGTTGGCGCAGACGTCGTAGTTGGCCCAGATGGCCTCGTTCACCAGCCCCTCGACCTCCGCGATCTGCTCCGGCGTCATGGGCCCGGTGTGCGCGAAGTCGAAGCGCAGGCGGCCCGGCTCGACGACAGAGCCCTGCTGGTGCACGTGGTCGCCCAGCACGCGGCGCAGGGCGGCGTGCAGCAGGTGCGTGGCCGTGTGGTTGCGCTCCGTGTCGCGGCGCGCCGGCTCCTCCACCTCCGCCGTCACCGTCCCGGGCACGAAGTCGCCCTCCACCGCGCCCAGCACGGCGATGCGGCCGGCCACCTTGCGCACCTCGTCCACGGCCAGCGTCCAGCCGTCGCCGCGCACGTGGCCGCGGTCGCTCACCTGGCCGCCGCTCTCGGCGTAGAACGGGTTCTCGCGCAGCTGCAGGGCAATGCGGCCGTCCTCCATCCGCCGGAACGCCAGCACGTCCGTCTCCAGCCCCACGGAGCGGTAGGCCGCGTAGTCCTGCTCCGCGCCCTCGGCCCCCGGCACCTCTTCCCACCCCATGGCCAGCGCGTCGGCCTCCACGCCGATGCCGGCCTGGGCGCGGTCCGCGCGGCTGCGGGCGCGCTGCGCCTCCAGCGCCGTCTCGAAGCCCTCCAGGTCCACCGTGTAGCCGCGCTCCGCCGCCATCAGCTCCGTCAGGTCGACGGGAAAGCCGAAGGTGTCGTACAGCTTGAAGACGGCGGCGCCGGGGATGGTCCCCGCTCCGCCCACAGGGGCCAGCTGGTCGAACAGCTTGATCCCCGCGTCGATGGTGGAAAGAAAGCGCTCCTCCTCCGCCCGGGTGTTGCGGGTGATGTACTCGCGGCGCGCCATCAGCTCCGGATACGCCACCCCCATCCGGTCGATGACGGCCTCCACCACTTCCACGAGCGTGGGCTCGCGGCGGCCCAGCAGGTACGCGTGGCGCACCGCGCGGCGTAGAATGCGGCGCAGCACGTAGCCGCGTCCCTCGTTGGACGGAAACACGCCGTCCGCCAGCAGGAACGCCGTGGCGCGCGCGTGGTCGGCCAGCACCCGGTAGCTCACCCCCTGCGGCGTGTGGTAGTCGTACGGCACGCCAACCACTTCGATGGCGCGGTCGATGATGTCGGTGAACAGGTCCGTCTGGTAGTTGGTGTCCACCCCCTGCAGAATGCTGGACAGCCGCTCCAGCCCCATCCCCGTGTCGACGCACGGCGCGGGAAGCGGATGCAGCTCGCCGTCCGCGTCGCGGTCGTACTGCATGAACACCAGGTTCCAGAACTCCAGGATCTCGCCCTTCTCCGTGAGCTCCTCGAACTCCTCGCGCGTGACCGCGGTGCCGCGCGTTTCCGGGGGCCGCCGGTCGAAGTGGATCTCCGAGCAGGGGCCGCAGGGGCCGGTGTCGGCCATCTGCCAGAAGTTGTCCTTGTCGCTCAGCCCGAAGATGCGCTCGCTGGGGATCCCCGTGATCTCCATCCACAGCTGCCGCGCCTCGTCGTCCGTGTGGTGCACGCTGATCCACAGCCGGTCGCCGTCGATGCCGTACTCCTGGGTGATCAGCTCCCAGGCAAAGCGGATGGCGTCGCGCTTGAAGTAGTCGCCGAACGAGAAGTTGCCCAGCATCTCGAAGAAGGTCTGGTGGCGCGCCGTGACGCCCACCGCCTCCAGGTCGTTGTGCTTGCCGCCGGCGCGCACGCACTTCTGGCTGGTGGCGGCGCGCTTGAACGGCACCTCCTCCATCCCCAGGAACACCTTCTTGAACGGCACCATCCCCGCGTTCACGAACAGCAGGGTGGGGTCGTCCTTGGGCACCAGCGTGGACGAAGGGCGTACGGCGTGCCCCTGGCGGGCAAAGTAGTCCAGGAATCGGGAGCGGATCTCGTCGGCGCGCATGTATCCGTCAGGTACGGGCTTGCAAGGGGTGGAACATGATAACATAACGCGCCCCGCACATGCGTCTCAAGGTGTGCACGGCGGCACATCGAAAGAAAACGATGCCGATTCCTCGTCGGGGGCACGATCCATGATGCGCTCCGGCGGCCCAT
>DASQBH010001035.1:0-2592 GCA_035635315.1 Longimicrobium sp. | reverse complement strand
CGGCATCTCAGCCGAAGGCCTGATAAGCTTCGTCCCTCTAGGTCGGCTCAGCCCACCAGCTCGGTGCCGCTGAAGAAGAAGGCGATCTCGATGTTCGCGTTCTCGTCCGAATCCGACCCGTGGACGGCGTTGCGGCCCTTGTTCTCCGCGTAGAGCTTGCGGATGGTGCCCTCTGCGGCCTCGGCAGGGTCGGTGCTGCCGATGGTCTCGCGCCACAGGGTGACGGCGTTCTCGGCCTCCAGCGCCAGCACGATGGCCGGGCCGCTGGACATGAACTCCACCAGCTCGCCGTAGAAGCCGCGCTCCTTGTGCACCTCGTAGAACTTCTGCGCCTGGGGCAGGCTGATCTGCGTCAGCTTGAGCCCCAGGATGCGAAAGCCGGCCTGCTGGATGTGGGCGATGATCTTGCCGGCGTGGCCGTTCTGCACGGCGTCGGGCTTGATGATGGCAAAGGTACGGCTCATCGGGATCTATTCCTCTTCAACGGGTTCCACGGGAGACGCGGCGAACCCGAACACCTTGCGCAGGATGTCGCCGCGAGTAAGAAAGCCGGTAAGCTGGCCCTCGTGCACCACCGGCAGGCGCTCGATGTCCTTGCTCACCAGCATGGAGGTCACTTCGGCCAGCGCCTGGTCCTCTGAAACGCAGATCACGCTGCGCGACATCACGTCGCGCACCCGCGTCTCGCTCCAGGCCGCGGCGCTGGCGTCGGCCGGGCGCTGCACGCCCGGAAGAAAGTGGCGCAGCAGGTCGCGGTCCGTCACCATCCCCAGCACCTGCCGGTCGTTGCCCACCACGGGAATGGCGCGCAGCCGGTGCTCGGCGATCAGGTCCAGCACCTCCTGCACCGGCGAATCAGGCGTGGTGCGAAAGACGCGCTGCGTCATCACGTCGCGCACCCGCAGCCGCGGCTCGATGATGATCTCGCGGATCTCCGGGATCGCCATCACCTCCGCCGGCGAGCGCGCCGCGACCAGGCGGTCCACCACGTCGTCGTGACGAAGGACGCGCGCCAGCGCCGCCACCGTCTGCAGGTACAGGTCGGCGGCGGAGAGCGGAGCCAGCACCAGGACCACGATCTGCGCCGCCGCGCCCACGTCGTCCGGCGACTCGGGAAGCGGCCGCGGGGCGATCCCCAGCGCCACCTGCAGCGAATCGACCGCGTCGGTGCGCAGGTGCGGCAGCAGCACCCGGTCGCCCGCGTGGATCAGGTCGCGCACCCGGCTTTCGCTGAACATGCGCTGCAGCTTCTCCGGCTCCGTCACGTCGCCGGTGCCCACCAGCGTCTGCGCCAGGTGCATCACGGCGTCGTACACCGACGTCGCGGGAAGCGGGGCCACGACGTGCTCCGGACGGAGGATCTCCGTCAGGCGCACCTCGCGCCCCGCCGGTTTGCCACCCGTCTCGCTCAAAGCGCTTCCTGGATCAGGCCCACCACGTCCAGCGGCCGCTGTGCCACGCCGATGCCGTTGTCGCGGAAGGCCTGGATCTTTTCCTCGGCCGTCCCCGCGCTGCCGCTGATGATGGCACCCGCGTGCCCCATCCGCCGCCCCGGAGGCGCCGTCTGCCCGGCGATGAAGCCCACGACCGGCTTGGTGACGTTGGCCTTGATGTACTCGGCCGCCTCCTGCTCGTCCGTACCGCCGATCTCGCCCAGCATCACGATCGCCTTCGTCTCCGGATCGGCCTCGAACGCGGCCAGGCAGTCGATGAAGCTGGTGCCGCTCACCGGGTCGCCGCCGATCCCCACGCACGTCGTCGTCCCGATCCCGGCGCCCTTGAGCTTGTAGACCACCTCGTAGGTCAGCGTCCCGCTCTTGGAGACCAGGCCCACGGGGCCGGGCTGGGTGATGTGGCCGGGAATGATGCCGACCTTGCTCTTGCCGGCGGAAAGCAGGCCCGGGCAGTTGGCGCCCAGCAGACGCGCGCCCTTTTCCTTGACGTACGGGTAGACGCGGGTCATGTCCAGCACCGGCACGCCCTCGGTGATGCAGACGATGAAGCCCACGCCCGCGTCCGCCGCCTCGAACATGGCGTCCGCGGCAAAGGCGGGCGGCACGTAGATCACGGAGGAGTTGGCGCCGGTGGCGTCCATCGCCTCCTGCACCGTGTTGAAGATGGGCACGGAGCCTTCGAACGTCTGCCCGCCCTTGCCCGGCGTGACGCCCGCGACGACCTGCGTGCCGTACTCCATCATCTGCTTGGCGTGGAACGAGCCGTCGCGGCCCGTGATCCCCTGCACGATGAGCCTGGTGCTCTGATCGATGAAGATGCTCACTGGGCCTCCCCCTTTGCCAGCGCGACGGCCTTCTTTACGGCCTCGTCCATGTCGGTCATGGCCGTGAAGCCGGCCTCGGCCAGGATCTTCACCGCGATCTCCTCGTTCGTACCGGTCAGGCGGATGACGATCGGCACCTTGATGTCGATCTGCTTCGTGGCCGTCACGATGCCGTTCGCCACGTCGTCGGTGCGGGTGATGCCGCCGAAGATGTTGAACAGGATCGCCTTCACGTTCGGGTCGCTGGTGATGATCTTGAGCGCGTTCACCACCTTCTCCGGATTGGACGAGCCGCCGATGTCCAGGAAGTTGGC
>DASQBH010001034.1:0-3459 GCA_035635315.1 Longimicrobium sp. | reverse complement strand
ATCCCTATGAGACCGCCTCCCTCCGCGGCCCGCGTGCGCCCCGTGGCCGACGCCGACCTCGCCGCCGTCGCCGGGCTGATGGGCGAGCTGGGCTACCCCGCCACGCCGGAGCAGCTGCGCGCGCGTCTCGACCGCGTGGCGGGGGATGACGGCTACGCGGCGTACGTGGCCGAGGTGGACGGCCGGGTGGCGGGATTCCTGGGGCTGCAGCGCGGCTGGGCGTACGAGCACGAGCGGCCGTACGCGCGCATCATCTCGCTGGTGGTGGATACGGAGGTGCGGCGCCGCGGGGTGGGGGCGCGGCTGGTGGAGTTCGCGGACCAGTGGGCGCGGGAGCGCGGCGCGTACGCGCTGATGCTGAACACCAACGTGCGCCGTGAAGAGGCCCACCTCTTCTACGAGTCGATGGGCTTCAGCCGGACGGGGTACCGCTACGCGCGGGCGTACGAGGAGTGACGCCCGCCGCGGAGGTCAGGGGTTCCAGGCCAGGAACGCCAGCCCGCCCGCGACGAAGAGGATGAGCCCCAGCATGCGGACGCTGGTGGCGCCGGCCTGCGGGTCTTCAGCGGTGCGCCAGACTTTGCGGCTGATCTGCTCGTCCGCCAGGATGGCGGCAAGGCCCACGGCGATGGCGACGAGACCGAGTACGGCGGGCATTCGACCTGCTCCTGCAAGAGGACCACGGGGAGGGAACCACTGCGTCCGCCAATGGGAGCAGCGGGCGCGCGGCTCCTAATATGAGGCCCGCTCACCGGGAAGCAAGAGTTTCCTCCAGGCCCTCTCTCGCGGCGTTTCTTCCCCCCGCGCCGCCGCCTGAACGGCATCCTTCATCCCCTCTCGATAAACCCTTTGACTACTGTCTGCATCCAATTCGTTCGGATGCGGCCGCGGCCGGGTGTGTCCGTAGATGCGTGGCCGCCGCACCCGTACTCCCATCCGCACATGAACAGGAGACAGACGATGCGGTACGCAGCGGTTGTGGCGGCCTCGGTGGCCGTGGCAGGGACCCTGGTGTTCGCCCGGGACGGACGCAGCGAGGCGGCGCCGGCCATCCGCGCCGCCGTCACGCAGGCGGTGCCCGCTCGCCTGGCGCAGCAGCCGGTGGTCGGCCGCGGCGCGACGCAGGAGGACTTTCGCTGGTCCGGGCGCGTTGCGCGGGGCCGGACGATCGAGATCCAGGGGATTGTGGGCGACGTTCGCGCCGAGGCCGCGTCCGGCGACCAGGTAGAGGTGGTGGGCCGGCGCAGCGGCGACGACGCGGACCGCGTGCGCATCGAGGTGGTGGAGGGCGATGACGGCGTGGTGATCTGCGCCATCTACCCCAACCGCCGCGGCGGAAGCAACAGCGGCCGCCGCTCCGAGGATCCGTGCAACGACAACCACGGCGACGGCGAGATCGACGCGGAGGACGCGCGGGTCGACTTTACCGTCCGCGTGCCCGCCGGGGTGAAGTTCGCCTCGCGCACGGTGGCCGGCAACGTGAACGCCACCGGCCTGAGCAGCGACGTGGACGTGGCCACGGTAAGCGGCGACGTAACGGTGTCCACCACCGGCACCGCCCGCGCGGCCACCGTGAGCGGCGACGTGACGGCGACGTTCGGCGAGACGGACGGCGAGGAGATGGATTTCGCCAGCGTGAGCGGCAACGTGACCCTGCGCCTGGCCGGCAACGTGGGCGCACAGGTGAGCGCGCAGACCCTGACGGGCGACATCGAGTCCGACTTCGAGCTGCGGAGGGACCGTGGGTACGACGACCAGGACGACGGCGTGCACGTGAACATCGGCAGCTCCGCCAGCGGCACCATCGGGCGCGGCGGGCCGGATCTGAGCGTGAACACGGTGAGCGGCGACATCCGGCTGGAGCGGGTGCGGTAGGGGACGAGGGGACCGGAGACCAGGGGACGAGGCACCAGGCACTCGGGACTCGGAACTCACTGGCGAAACCCGCAGGCCGGGCCGCCGTAGGAGGAGAACCGGAAGGAGCGGAGAGCATCCGCCTTGAACACATAGATCGCGGGACAGGCCGGGGAGGGGGACCATGCGTCCGCCTCCCCGGCCTTTTTGCGTCCGTGGGGATTGACGGCGGGGAGGCGGGAGAGAAGAATGGGAGCAGCCGCCATCATCCATCCATCACGAGGTCCCATGAAGCTCACCCGCACGCTCCCCCTGCTGGGCGCGTTCACGCTGGCGTCGCTCCCCCTGCCGGCGCAGTCCGCCGACCCGCGCGTGGCCGCCGCCGTGGAGCGCCTGGCGCCGCGCATCACCGAGATTCGCCACGACCTGCACCAGCACCCGGAGCTCTCCAACCGCGAGACGCGCACGGCCGGCGTGGTCGCCGCGCACCTGCGCTCGCTGGGCATCGAGGTGCGCACCGGCGTGGCGCACACGGGCGTGGTGGGCATCCTGCGCGGCGGCCGGCCGGGCCCCGTGATCGCCGTCCGCGCCGACATGGACGCGCTGCCGGTGACGGAGGACAACAACCTGGCGTGGAAGAGCACGGTGCGCAGCGAGTACCTGGGCAACCAGGTGGGCGTAAGCCACGCCTGCGGCCACGACGTGCACACCGCCGTGCAGATGGGCGTCGCGTCCGTGCTGGCGGGGATGCGGCAGGAGATCCCCGGCACGGTGATGTTCATCTTTCAGCCCGCGGAAGAGGGCTCGCCTCCGGGGGAGCAGGGCGGGGCCAGGCTGATGCTGGACGAGGGCGTGTTCGCGCAGCTGCGCCCGGAGGCCATCTTGGGCCTGCACACCTTTGCCCACATGCCCACGGGCAAGGTGGGCTACACGCCGGGGCCGGCCATGGCGGCGGCGGACCGCTTCATCATCCGCATCAAGGGGCGGCAGTCGCACGGCGCGGCGCCGCACCTTTCCATCGACCCCGTCGTGATGGCGTCGCAGGCGGTGCTGGCGCTGCAGACCATCCGCTCGCGCAACCTGTCGCCCTTCGAGCCCAGCGTGGTGACGGTGGGGCTCATTCGCGGCGGCGAGCGCAACAACATCATCCCCGAGCAGGTGGAGCTGCACGGCACGGTGCGCACCTTTGACCCGGCCGTGCAGGAGGTGGTGGAGCGCCGGATGCGCGAGATCCTGGACGGGGTGACGCGTGGCGGCGGCGGCAGCTACGAGATGCAGTACGAAAAGCAGACGCCGGTCACCGTGAACCACCGCGAGCTGGCGGCGCGGCTGCGGCCCACGATGGAGCGCATCATGGGCGCGGAGAACGTGCTGGACGTGCCCCCCACGACGGGCGCCGAGGACTTCGGGTTCTTTGCCAACGTGGTGCCGGGCTTCTTCTACCGGCTGGGGACGGTGGCGCCGGGCACCACCTCCGGCGACCACCACACCCCCACCTTCATGGCCGACGACGCTTCCATCCCCATCGGCATGCGGGTGATGACGGGGCTGGTGCTGGACTACCTGAGCACCGGCCGCGCCCGCTGATCCGGCGCGAGGCGTAGC
>DASQBH010001033.1:0-28359 GCA_035635315.1 Longimicrobium sp. | reverse complement strand
CTCCGCGGATCGCGTCACGCCCGCCCCGCGCCTCCCCGACGCGCCCGCGATCACCGTGTCCCGCACCGTCGTGGCGCGCGAAGCGGACCCGCCGCGCGGCGGGGACGTTCCCATCTCACCGTCGAGTCCGGAGCCGCGCGGGGGGGCGATGCCGTCCCCACCGGCGCACCCGGAGGCCGTCCGCGGCGAATCCATCTCCCCACCTCCCGCCGTCGAGGGGAGGACGCTGGTGGATCGGGGGGACGAAGGCTTTCGCGAGATCGACGCGTTCGTTCCCGCGGAGGGACGCGGGGGCGAGGTGGATCCGCCTCCGTCCCCCACTCCGCCGCGCCCATCCATCGCCGTCGAGACGCGGCGCGCGGGGACGGTGGATGAGCGGCGGGAGACCGGCGGCGATCCACCGTCCGCATCACCTCCCCGAAAGGAGGATGACGGTCCGGTGGATGCGGTCGATGCGCGGCCCGCGCCCGTGATGGTGGAAGCGGCGCCGGCGCGGCGGGACGCGGAGCCGGTCGATGTGGACGCCGACGGGGGAGAGGGGCTGCGCGAGATCGTCACCGTCGTGGAGCGCGGTGGAACGCCCTCAGCGGCGCGAAGGGAGATTCGGACGCCGATCGTCGGCACGCGGGCGGCGCCGGCGCCGGCCGCGGAGGCGCGGGAGGGGGCGGAGGCGCAGCGGCCGGTGATCCGCGTGACCATCGGGCGCATCGAGGTGCGCGCGGCGCCGCAGCCGCCCGCGCCGGCACCCGCCGCGCGCAAGGGGTGGACGCCGCCGGTGACGCCGCTGGACGAATACCTCAAGCGCGAGACCGGGAGATGAGCAACCACCTGGCCATCGCCACGGTGACCGCCGCGCTGCGCGAGGTGGTGTACGCCGCCATCTCCACCGCCGTCACGGGCTCGGACGTGAGCTTTTCCCGCCCCACCACCGACACCGGCGAGAACGGCGACGCCGCCCCGCACGCCAACCTCTTTCTGTACGGCGTGACCCCCAACGCCTCGTGGCGCAACGAAGACCTGCCCACCCGCGGCGCCGGCGGCGGGCTGCTGCAGCGGCCGCGCGCCGCGCTGGACCTGCACTACCTGATCTCGTTCTACGGCAACGACACCAAGCTGGAGCCGCAGCGCATGCTGGGGAGCGTGGTGGCCGCGCTGCACGCCCGCCCGGCGCTCACCCGCGCGGACATCGTCGCCGCCATCGCCGAGCACCCCGACCTGGCGGACTCGGACCTGGCGGAGCAGCCGGAGTCGGTGCGCTTTACCCCCGTGTCGCTGAACCTGGAGGAGCTCTCCAAGCTCTGGTCCGTGCTCTTTCAGACCCCGTACGCCCTCACCGTGGCGTACCAGGGGACGGTGGTGCTGATCGAGGCGGAGGCGGACGCGCCCCGCCCCACCCTCCCCGTGCGCGGCCGCAACGTGTACGTGGTGGAGCTGCGCCGCCCCGACATCGCCGAGGTGGCCGAGGCGGCGGGGCCCGCCGCGCCGATCCTCCCGGACGGCGTGCTGGTGCTGCGCGGGCGCGGGCTGGCGGGCGAGATCACCCGCGTGCGCCTGGGCACGGAGGGGGACGAGTGGGAGCCGTCGCTGGTCTCCCCGCGCGAGGTGCGGCTGGCGCTGGGCACCGTTCCCCCCGGCCGGCTGCGCGCCGGCGTGCAGGGGGTGCAGGTCATCCACCGCCGCGCCATGGGCACCCCCGCCACCCCGCACCGCGGCGAGGAGAGCAACGTGGCGCCCTTCGTCCTGCGCCCGGTGGTGCGCAAGAAGGACGACGACCCCATGGAGACGGACTACGCGGTGACCGTCCTTCCCCCGCTGGGCGCCGGCCAGCCGCGGCGCGTGCAGGTGAAGGTGCACCCGGTGGTGGGAAAGCGGCAGCGGGCGGAGCTGCTGCTGGCCGGCGTGGACGACCCCGGACGCCCCGCCTTTCTCTACGCCGACCGCGAGCGCACCGCAGACACCGACACGCTGGAGTTCGACGCGCCGGGGCTGGCGGCGGGGCGCTACCTGGTGCGCGTGCGGGTGGACGGCGCAGAAAGCCTGCTGGAGACGGACCCGGCCGGCGGCGACCCGGACGACCTGGTGTACGCCCGGCCCTTCGTACAGGTCACGTGAAGCGCCGCGCCCCCGCCCCCCTCCCCTGGCCCGAGGCCAACCAGCGCCACCTGCTGGCGGCGCTGGCCCGCGTGCGCGCGGCGCTGCGGCGGCACACGGGCGCGGACCCGGAGGACGGCGACGCGGAGGACCCGGACGCGCTGGCGCGGGGGATGGAGGCGCCGCCGGCGCTGGCGCGCGTGGCAGAGACCTTTGGCCTGTCGGCGTTCGAGCGCGACGTGCTGCTGATGTGCGCGGGGGTGGAGCTGGACGCGGCGTTCGCGGCGGCGGTGCGCGCCACGGGCGAGGCGCGCCCCACCTTCGCCCTGGCGCTGGCGGCGCTCCCCGACGGGCACTGGAGCGCGCTGGCGCCCGGGGCGCCGCTGCGCTGGTGGCGGCTGGTGGAGCCCGCCCCCGGCGACACGCTGGCCACCTCGCCCCTGCGCGCCGACGAGTGGGTGGTGCACTTTCTGGCGGGCGTGGACGCGCTGGACGAGCGGCTGCACGGGATCGCCGAGCCGCTGGACAACGACGCGCCGCTCCCGACCTCACACGCGGAGGCGGCGCGGCGGCTGGCCGGGGCCTGGGCGGCCAGGGACGCGCCCCCCGCGCTCCCCTTTCTCTGCGGCATCGAGCGGTCGGGCAAGCGCACCGTGGCGGCGGCCGCGGCGGGGGCGCTGGGGATGCGGGCGTTCCGCGCCCGCGCGGCCGACCTTCCCGCGGCGCCGGCGGAGCGAGAGGCGCTGGCGCGGGTGTGGGAGCGCGAGGCGGTGCTCTCCGGCGCGGCGCTGCTGGTGGAGGTGGACGACGCCGACGGCCCCGAGGCACAGCGCGCGGCGGCCGCATTCGCCCAGCGGCTGCGGGCGCCGGTGGCGGTGGCCGCCCGCGAGCCGCTGCTCACCGACCTGCGCCCCGCGTTCCGCGTCGACGTGGACCGCCCCCCGCCCGACGAGCAGCGGGCGCTCTGGCGCGCCGCGCTGGGCGACGAGGCGGCGGCGCTGAACGGCGCGCTGGACCCGCTGGTCTCGCAGTTCCACCTGGGGGTGCGAGAGATCGCGCAGGCGGCGGCGCAGGCGCGCGGCGGGCCGGCCGAGACGCTGCCGGCGCGGCTGTGGGCCGCCTGCCGCGCGCAGGCCCGCCCCCGGCTGGACGAGCTGGCGCAGCACATCGACGCCGCGGCCGGGTGGGACGACCTGGTGCTCCCCGCGCCCCAGGCGCGCACCCTGCGCGACATCGCCGCCCACGTGCGCCACCGGGCCCGCGTGTACGAGACGTGGGGCTTTGGCCGGCGCGGGGCGCGGGGGATGGGGGTGAGCGCCCTCTTCGCCGGGCCCAGCGGCACGGGCAAGACGCTGGCGGCGGAGGTGATCGCCGCCGAGTTGCGGCTGGACCTGTACCGCATCGACCTCTCGCAGGTGGTCAGCAAGTACGTGGGCGAGACGGAAAAGAACCTGCGGCGGGTGTTCGACACGGCCGAGGAGGGGGGCGCGGTGCTGCTCTTCGACGAGGCCGACGCCCTGTTCGGCAAGCGCAGCGCGGTAAAGGACGCGCACGACCGCTACGCCAACATCGAGGTCAGCTACCTGCTGCAGCGGATGGAGACGTACCGCGGGCTGGCGGTGCTCACCACCAACCTCAAGGACTCGCTGGACACGGCCTTTCTGCGCCGCCTGCGCTTCGTGATCTCCTTTCCTTTTCCCGATGCGGCGCAGCGCGCGGAGATCTGGCGGCGCGCCTTTCCGCCGGCCACGCCCACGCAGGGGCTGGACGTGGAGAAGCTGGCGCGGCTTTCCGTGGCCGGCGGCAACATCCGCAACATCGCTCTGGGCGCCGCCTTCATGGCCGCGGAAGAGGGCGGGCCGGTGCGGATGGAGCACCTTCTCGGCGCGGCCCGCGCGGAGCTGACGAAGATGGAGAAGCCGGTGAGCGCGGGGGAGGTGGCGGGGTGGGTGTGAGTGCGGGAGTGCGGGAGTGCGGGAGTGCGGGAGTGCGAAAGTGCGAAAGTGCGAAAGTGCGAAAGTGCGAAAGTGGGTCCGATGAACCCGGGGTGAGCGGATGAGCCCGGACGTGGAGCTGCACGTGGAGGAGCTGGTGCTGCACGGGTTCGCGCGGCGCGACCGCGCGGCCATAGGCGAGGCGCTGCGCGGCGAGCTGTCGCGGCTCATCGCCGAGCGCGGGCTCCCCGCCGGCCTTTCGGCGGCGGACGGCGCGGCGGCGCTGGACGGCGGCGCCTTTCGCACCTCCCCCGGCCAGCGCCCCGCGGACGTGGGCGTGGCCGTGGCGAACGCCATCTACGGGAGCAGCGGGCGGTGATGCTCGCGCACGACACCCGGCGCGCGTGGACGGGATCTACCTCCCCGCCCGCGCCGATGGCGTCGGTGCCGCGGCGCTGCGCCTGCGGCGGCACCATTGGCCCCGACGGAATGTGCGACACCTGCCGGCGCAGGACGCTGCAGCGAAAGGCGTCTGCACCCGGAGCCGGGCCCGCGCCGGCGCCCCCGGCCGTGCACCAGGTGCTGCGCTCGCCCGGGCAGCCGCTGGACACCGCCGTCCACGCGAAGATGGAGCCGCGCTTCCGCCACTCCTTCGCGGAGGTGCGGGTGCACGCGGACAGGCGGGCGGCGGGAGAGCAGGTGCTGTGCGACGCGCCGATGGGCTCGTCCCGGTGCAACCTTCCCGGGAGCGCCCCCATCATCAACAACACCAACCCCCACTGCACGCGCGTGTGCACTCAGCTGCACGAGATGAAGCACGTGTCGGACTGGGGACCCTGCTGCGCGCGGGCGCGGGCGGCGTTCCAGGCACCAGGCGCGGACCAGGCGGCCGTGCAGGCACGGTGGAACGACTACATGGACCGCAACCGGGCCTGGTTCGAGTGCCGGGCGTACCAGCGCAGCGTGCAGTGCGCCGACGTGATGCGGGCGCTGCTCCTGTGCCCGGCGCCCGCGAGGGTCCTGCGCTGGGTGGCCCGGGGGGTGGGGGCGCTGGGCGGCGGGGTGGCGGGGGCGCAGATCGCGGGAATGGTGGGGGCCGCGACGGGCGCGGGTGCCGGCCTGGGCGGAGGTCCGCTCGCCCCGGCCACGGTCCCCGCGGGAGCCGCCGCCGGGTTCGTCACGGGCGAAGTTCTGGGGCTCCTGACCGGCGCCAGCATTGGCGCCATGCTGGCCGAAGGGGCCGAGGTGATGCGGGAGCGGTGCTGCGAGCGCATCGCGGAGTACGAGGCCGACAGCGTGCGGGGACGGACGGTGAACTGCGACCGCGCGGGTCCTCCCCCGGTCTGCCCTTTCTGAAATCGCGGGAGAACGACGATGAAGGTGCCCGCACTCGCCGCTCCGGTCCGCGGCTCCGTCACCCCACACGCACCCGTAATCCGCCGCGCGTGCGCGTGCGGGGGCACGCCGGGGCCCACGGGCGAGTGCGAGGAATGCCGGCGCAAGCGCCTGCAGCGCAGCGCCCGGGCCGCGGGGCCCGCCGTGGCGCCGCCCATCGTCCACGACGTTCTCGCCTCCCCCGGCCGCCCGCTGGACCCCGCCGTCCGCGCGGAGATGGAGCCGCGCTTTCGCCACTCCTTCGCGGACGTGCGCGTCCACGCGGACGGGCAGGCGGCGGAGTCGGCGCGCGCGGTGGGGGCGCACGCGTACGCCGTGGGCCGCAGCGTGGTCTTCGCGGCCGGCCGGTACGCGCCGCGGTCCGTGGAGGGCCGGCGCCTGATCGCGCACGAGCTGGCGCACGTGGTCCAGCAGTCGGGGGCGGCGGCGGCGCTTCAGCCCGCCCTGGAGATCGGCGCGAGCGACGACCCCGCGGAGCGCGAAGCAGACCGCGCGGCGGACGCGGCGATGGCGCAGGGCGATGCGCGGGTGGCGCCGGGCGCCGCGGCGCGGGTGGCGCGCAGGGACGACGAGCCCCCCATCGCCGGCCCGCCCAGCGGGCCGCAGGGCGAGCCGGCCGCGCAGGCGCCGGGCGCGGGGAACGCGAACAGCACGCCCGCGGGCAGCGGACCCGCGCCCACCTGCCCCATCGTCGACAAGGGAACGGTGAACCGGGTGTCGTGGGGCGAAACGGCGGGGCTGTACCCCACGGCCAGCGGCTCCGGCCTCTTCGACCCCACCCAGTGGGACCAGGCCAAGCTCTGCGAGCTGCTGCGGGCGCGGCGGGGGGTGGCCGAGGTGGGGACGCGCAACAAGGCCGTCCACAAGGCGTCCCCCAGCGCGGGCAAGATCGACCAGATGCTCAAGAAGTACCACTTCGACGAGAACTTTCCCGCGCTCGACGCCGAGGTGGCGGACGCGGAGGTCAAGTGGTTCTACATCTCGTCCAGCGGCACCGGCCCCGCGGCGCATCCGGGCGCCACGGGGAGCGTGCTGGTGAAGTCGTACGGGAGCTTCTACAACACCGGCGGGGGAGACGTAAAGAAGGGGGCGGCCTGGATCCACTTCTACAAGCTCGCCCCCAAGCCCGGAAAGAAGAGCGCCCAGCCCGCGCCGGAGCCCTACGTTCCCCGCCCCTCGCGGATACGGGGCGACAACCCGTCCGACCAGGTGCCGCCGTGAGCGACTGGCACCTCCGCCTCCTGTCCGCGCGTCCCTCCCCCGCACCCGTGCTCCGCCGCGCCTGCGCCTGCGGCGGCACACCCGGGCCCACCGGCGAGTGCGAGGCGTGCCGGCGCAGGCGGGTGCAGCGCGCAGCCCGCTCCGCGGGGCCGGCGGTGGCGCCGCCGGTCGTCCACGAGGTGCTGCGGAGCCCCGGGCGCGCGCTGGACCCGGCGGTGCGCGCGGAGATGGAGCCGCGCTTCGGCCACTCCTTCGCGGACGTGCGGGTGCACGCGGACGGGCAGGCGGCGGAGTCGGCGCGGGCGGTGGGGGCGCACGCGTACGCCGTGGGGCGCGACGTGGTGTTCGGCGCGGGACGGTACGCGCCGGGGTCGGCGGAGGGGCGCAGGCTGATCGCGCACGAGCTGGCGCACGTCGTCCAGCAGCGCGGCGCGGCGGCCACCCTTCAGCCCAGGCTGGAGATCGGCGCGGCGGACGACCCGGCGGAGCGGGAGGCGGAGCGCGCGGCGGAGGGCGCGGCGGCGGTGACGGAAGGCGGACCCGCGGTCGTGCGGCGGCAGCGGACGCAGCCCACCCGCGCCGAGATCCGCCGCGACGACCGCCTGCGCCGGCTGGCCCGGTGGCCCGGCGAGGCGCTCGCGGCCTGGCGCCGGCTGTCGGAGGGGGAGCGCACGGTGCTGGTGATGTACATGGCCGGCACCTACGACTCCGAGTTCGCGCGGCAGTTCCTGGCCGTGGCGTCGGACCCGCGGCAGCGGCAGCGCGCGCCCACCTACCACGCCACCAACCTGCCCGTGGGCACCCCCGCCCAGCTGCGCGCGCGGGGCTGGCGCATGGCGGCGGCGGGGCCCGGGCAGGAGCACTGGGTGCGCCCCAACGGCGACGTGCTGCACCGCATCATCTCCGCCGGCTCGACGTCCGCCCCCGCGCCGGCCGCGGAGCAGGCAACGCCCGCACCCGCCCCGGCAGAGGCGCCGCCCGCGCCGCAGCCGCAGGCCCCGGAGCCGGAGGAAGCGCCGCCGCGCGTGCCGCCCCGCAGCACGTTCGGGCGCGAGGTGCAGCGGCGCGACGGGGCCAGCGTGGCGGGGGTGACCGGCCGCGCCACGCGCTACGAGGACGGCACCATCACGCTGGAGAGCCCCGGGGGCGGCACCACCACGTACCGGCCGCGCCCGCGCTCGTCCGGCGGCGTCTACGACATCTACGACCAGGCGGGCGACCTGATCCCCGACGTGGTCTGGCAGATCGACACGGACGAGGTGTTCGGCGCCTCTCCGCCGCCGTAGCGCCGGGGCTCCTCGCGTCCGGCCGCGGGAGCGGATGCAGTTCGCCGCGCGAGACCGCAAAGTCCGCTTTGTCCACAAAAAGAATGGGCCTCACGCAGAGTTAGCAGAGTCAGCAGAGTTTTCTCGTGCCGTTTCCTCCGCTCACGGCGCGAAAGGCGGATCGGTGTGAATGCGGATCGGTGTGAATGACGGCGGAGGAGATCGGCTGACGAGGCACGAGCCGGCGTGGGGTGTCGGGAACGGGAGAGGGATGGAAGGGCGGCAGGGGGCACATCCGCGTTTTTTGGGAGGGGATGCGGATCGCGCGGAGGGTCTCCGGAGCGCGCCGGAGCAAGCCGTCCCGATCACCTGATGCGCGATCTGGTGATCCATCCCCCCGCTCCACGGCCGAGGTGAGCGGCACGCTTCGCAGACGCTGGTCTTCCGGATTCGGGATTACCTGATCGGCACGACAACAGGCACAAGCGCTGATGGCCTCGCCGCACCGGGCGGCGGGCCTGCTCCTTCCCCTGCACTCGCGACCCCGATGTCCAGCTTTCCCGGCTCGCCCCGCCTGCTGAAGGGCGCCATCGTGGCCATCCCCACGGGGATCCCCATCCCCAGCGTGATCGTGTTCCAGTACAACCCCGACACGCTCACGCGCCGGCTGCAGCCCAGCGCGGCCGGCAACGAGAGCGCCCCGGGCGAGGCGCTGCGGCTCAAGGGGCCGCCGCAGGAGACCATCAACCTGTCGATGGAGATCGACGCCACCGACCAGATGGACCGCGGCGACCCGATGACTGCGGCGCTGGGAATCCACCCCGCCCTGGCCCAGCTGGAGCTGCTGCTGTATCCCGGCTCGCCGGTGATGATCGCCAACGAGGTGCTGGCCACGCTGGGGCTGCTGGAGATCGTCCCCCCCGAGGCGCCGCTCACCCTGTTCGTGTGGGGTCCCAGCCGCGTGGTCCCCGTGCGCATCACCGACCTGAGCGTGGAAGAAGAGGCGTACGACCCGTTCCTGAACCCGATCCGCGCCAAGGTCACCGTGGGGATGCGGGTGCTGACCTACCAGGACCTGGGGATGACCACCGCGGGCGGCGCCCTGTTCCTGGCGCACCAGATCGCCAAGGAGGTGCTGGGCGCGGTGGGCGGCGTGGCCGGAGCGATCGGCGGCGCGGCCTCGTTCTCCGCCAGCGCCTCGTTCAACCTGAGCGTGTAGGGGAACGCGAGATGTTCGACAACACCAGCCGCTACGCCGGCCTGGAGACGGCGGAGCACCAGATCCCCCGCCCCGACGGCGAGCCGCGCCCCGTGCGCTACGCGCGCCGCCGCTTCGTCCCCCCGCCCGACGAGGGCGCCACCCTGGTGGAGCACCGGGTGAGCCAGGGCGAGCGGCTGGACCACGTGACCGCCGCCTACCTGGGCGACCCCACGCAGTTCTGGCGGGTGGCCGACGCCAACCGCGCACTGCGCCCCGACGAGCTGGTGCGGGAGCCCGACGGGCGGGTGCGGGTGGCGCTTCCGCAGGGCGTGCAGCCGTGAGCATCCTGGCCCCCGACCTGGGGGTGCGGCTGCAGCTGTGGATGGGCGAGACCCTCCCCGTCCCCGTGGGCCGCGAGGTGATCGCCGCGCTGCAGTCGGTGTCGGTGCAGTCCGGCGGCGGCGACAGCGACGGCTTTCAGCTCACCTTTCGCGCCGCCCGCGACACGGTGCTGGACTACTCGCTCATCGACACCCTGGGGCTGATGAAGCGGGTGAGCCTGGGCGTGCTCTTCGGCGCCCGGCCGGAGCCGCTGATCGAGGGGGTGATCACCAACCACCAGTTCACCCCCAGCGGCGAGCCGGGCGCGTCCACGCTCACCGTGTCGGGGCGCGACGTGAGCGTAATGCTGGACCTGGAGGAGAAGAACTATCCGTACCGCAACCAGCCCGACGGGGTGATCGCCGGCCGGGTGCTGGCGCCCTACATCGAGTACGGGATGGTCCCCGCCCCCACGCAGACCACGGTGGTGCCGATCGAGGTGCAGGAGGTGCCGTGGCAGACCGGGACCGACCTGGCCTTTCTTCGCCACCTGGCGCAGCGCAACGGCTTTGTCTTCTACGTGCGGCCGGTGGGCTTCGGCGCGTCGATCGCCTACTGGGGCCCGGAGACGCGCGGGGCGGAGCTGCAGCCGGCGCTCACGGTGGGGATGGGCCCGCACTCCAACGTGGAGGGGCTGCACTTCACCACCGAGGCGCTGGCGCCGGTGGGGGTAAAGGGCTCCATCCTGGAGCCCACGCTGGGGTTCACCATCCCCATCCCCGCGCTTCCGCCCCTCAAGGTCCCGCCCCTGGCGCTCATCCCGGTCCCCGCGCGGCGCACGCGGCTCAAGCGCGACACCGCGCAGGCCAGCGCGGCAAGCGCGGCGGTGTCGGTGGTGGCGGAGTCGACCAACGCACCCGACGCGGTGACCGGGTCCGGCCAGCTGGACGCGGTGCGCTACGGACGCGTGCTGCGCGCGCGCGAGCGGGTGGGGGTGCGGGGCGTGGGCATTACCCACGACGGGCTGTACTACGTGGAGAGCGTGTCGCACAGCATCTCGGTGGGCCGATTCACCACCAGCTTCTCCCTCAAGCGCGAGGGCACGTGGCCCCTTCTTCCCATGCTGCCCACATGAAACAGGGTCCTTTCTGGGGCAAGTACCGCGGCACGGTCACCGACGCCCAGGATCCCAAACGCGAGGGCCGGGTCAAGGCCAGGGTCCCCGACGTGTACGGCGACGAGGAGAGCGGCTGGGCCACGGCCTGCATGCCCGTGGGCGGCTCGCAGACGGGTCTCTTCGGGGTGCCCAAGGTGGGCGCGGGGGTGTGGATCGAGTTCGAGCACGGCGACCCGCAGCACCCGGTGTGGACCGGGTGCTACCGCGGCTCCATGGCGGAGCTTCCCGGCGACATGCTGGCCACCGTGGCGCCGGAGAAGAACCTGATGCTGATCACCCAGGGCGGGCACAAGCTGCTGCTGGACGACACCCCGGGGATGGGGGGGATCACGCTGGAGACCTCCGGCGGGCAGAAGATCACCCTCAAGAGCACGGGAGTGGAGATCACGGACGGGATGGGAGCCAAGATCACCCTGGGCCCGGACGGGATCAGCATCGACAACGGCAAGCAGGCCAAGGTGGAGCTGCGGCTGATCAAGACGACGATCAACGGCGGCGCGCTGGAGGTGAGCTGATGGGGACGATCCTGCACTCCGGCGCCACCGTGATGTGCATGCACGGCGGCCAGGCGGCGCCCACCGCCCCCAACCCGCGGGTGACGGTGGGCGGCCAGCCGGTGGCCACGCAGACGGCGCCGTGGACGGTGGCGGGGTGCCCGTTCATGACGGGCACCAACCCCATGCCCTGCGTGACGGCGCAGTTCACCACCGCCTCGCTGCGCGTCAAAGTGGCCGGCGCGCCCCTGCTGCTGAGCGACAGCCAGGCCGTCTGCGCGCCCAACGGCACCGGCGTGAACGTGGTCGTCACGCAGATGCGGGTGAAGGCGCAGTGAAGGGAGAAGTGCCTAGTACCTAGTACCTAGTGCCTAGTGCCGAGGACCTGGTGCGAGTCCGCAAAAAGAACAGGTCTCACGCAGAGTTAGCAGAGTTTTCTCGTGCCGTTTCCTTCGGCCTCACGGTTCGAAGTCTGAGGGACGTGAGCGGACGACGTGGCGGGCCGGCCGACGAAGCACGAGAGGGCGTGGGGTGTCGGGAACGGAAGAGGGATGGATGCGCGGCAGGGGGCACATCCGCGTTTTTCTGAGGAGGGATGCGGATCATCGGATGGTCTCCGGAGCGCACCGGAACAAGCCGCCCGCACCACCTGATGCGCGATCTGGAGAACCATCTACCCGCGGTGAAAGCACCATGCACCACGCATCTACCACCATGTACTAGGTACTAGGTACTAGGTACTAGGTACTAGGCACTCGACACCCCCCGCACGACTCCGACTCCGAGGAACCCCCGATGGACGTCGCCTTTCCCTACCGCGTGGACACGCGCGGCCGCACCGCCGACGCCGACCTGGACGCGCACGTGCGCGACCTGATCGAGCAGGTGGTGTTCACGGCGCCGGGTGAGCGGGTGAACCGCCCCACCTTTGGCAGCGGCGCGCTGCAGATGGTGTTCGCGCCCAACAGCGACGCGCTGGCCGCCGCCGCGCAGTTCACCCTGCAGGGCTCGCTGCAGCTGTGGCTGGGCGACCGCGCGCGCGTGGAGGCGGTGCAGGTGGAGAACGACGGGGCCATCCTGCGCATCACCGTGCAGTACGTGGTGCTGCGCACGCGCGAGCGGCGCGTCACGCGCATGGAGCGCGAGGTGGGGCCGTGAGCACCGGCGAGCTGTACTTCTGCTGCGACGAGCGCCGCCGCGCCACCCTGCGCGCCGGCGCCGTGAACGGCAGCACGCTCAACGGCATCGACTTTCTGGAGGTGGAGGGCACCGGCGCCGCGGGAGGCGAGCAGCGGCGGCTGCGCATCCGCTTCGTCAACGAGCCCACCACGGCGCTGCGGGAGCTGATCGTCCCCGCCTCAGGCCCTGCGCGGGTGATGGTGGAGGGGGGCGAGCAGGTGCGCGGCATCCGCGTGCAGGGCACCCCCACCTGGAACGCCGCCGGCGAGCTGGTGGTGGACGTGGACCGCCGCGGCGACTTTTCCACCTACACCCTGCGCATCGGCCACCCCGACGGCCGCCCGCTGGCGGAGATGGACGCGCTCCTTTCCGCCGTCGACTTCTCCTTCAAGGTCACCTGCCCCGCCCCGGGCGACTGCGCCCCCGCCTGCGACTGCCCGCCGGAGACGCGCACGGAGCCGGAGATCGACTACCTGGCCAAGGACTACGCCTCGTTCCGGCAGCTCATGCTGGACCGCATGGCGCTGGTGCTGCCCGACTGGCGGGAGCGCAGCCCCGCCGACCTGGGGATCGTGCTGGTGGAGATGCTGGCGTACGTGGGCGACTACCTGAGCTGGCAGCAGGACGCCGTGGCCACCGAGGCGTACCTGGGCACTGCGCGGCTGCGCACCTCGGTGCGGCGCCACGCCCGGCTGCTGGACTACCCCATGCACGACGGGTGCAACGCGCGCACCTGGGTGCAGGTGGAGGCCGCCGGCCCCGCCACCACCCTTCCCCGGGGCACCGAGGTGCTCACCCGGCTGGCCGGCGTGCTGCCGGTGCTGGACCCCGCCGGCGACGAGCGCCGCGAGGCGCTGGCGGCCGGCGCCGGGGTGTTCGAGACGCTGCACCCCGTGGTGCTGCGCCCCGAGCACAACCGCATGGGGTTCTGGACCTGGGGGCAGCGCGAGTGCTGCCTTCCCCGCGGCGCCACGCGGGCCACCCTGGCCGGCCACTACCCCGCCCTGCGCACCGGCGACGTGCTGGTGCTGGAGGAGGTGGTGGGCCCCGAGACCGGCGCCGCGGCCGACGCCGACACCGCCCACCGCCACGCCGTGCGCCTTCTCCGCGTGGACGCCTGGGTGCGCGACGAGGACGGGGAGGAGACCAGCGTCCCCCTCACCGACCCCGTCTTCCGGCACCTGCGGGCCAAGGTCGCCCTGGCGCTGGACCCGCCCGACGCCGACCGGGTGCTGGCCCCGGGCGAGGTGGTGGAGGTGCTCCCCCCCTGGCTGGGAACGCCGGCCGGGACGGAGACGAAGTGGTCCGTCCGCGACGCCGCGGGGCGCGAGGGAACGCTCACCGCGCCAGCGGCGGACGTGGAGCTGTTCGCGCCGCCCATCACCCTGGTGGAGTGGCACCGCGGCGACGCCCTTCCCTTCCCCCTCTGCCTCTCCTCCACCACCTCCGCGGGGCGCGGCGGGCGGCACGTGAGCGACGTGAGCGTGGCGCTCGGCAACGTGGTGCTGGCGGACCACGGGCTCACCGTGCGCGACGAGGAGATCGGCGCGCCGCCGGAGGGCGACCCCTGGCTGGCCCCCGCCGGCGAGGAGGGGTGCGCGTGCGGCGAAGAGGCCACCGAGCCGCCGCCGGGGCGCTTTCATCCGCGGCTGCGCGAGGGTCCGCTCACCCAGGCCACCCGCGTGCGCCGCCCCCCCGGCACGCCCCCGGACGAGGACGTCTTCTATGACCCCGCCGCCGCGGCCACGGCCGCGCTCGCCTCCGACCCCGCCCGCGCCCTCCCCGTGCTCTGGGTGCGCGGCGAGGACCCGCTGGCCCCGCCCTGGCGCGCGCGGCGCGACCTGCTGGCCAGCGGCCCCTTTGCCCGCGACGTGGCGGCCGAGGTGGACGAGGAGGGCCGCGCCCGGCTCCGCTTTGGCGACGACGCGCTGGGCGAGCGCCCGCAGTCCGGCGTGCCCCTGCGCGCCACCTACCGGGTGGGGAACGGCACCGGGGGAAACCTGGGGAACGACGCCCTGGCCCACCTGGTCTCCGCCGTCCCGGGGCTCGCGGACCGCGTGCTGCGCGTCCGCAACCCGCTGGCCGCCGCGGGAGGCACGGACCCCGAGGCGGTGGAGCGGGTGCGCCAGGTGGCGCCCGCCGCCTTTCGCGTCCCCGAGCGCGCCGTCACCCCCGCCGACTACGCGCGCATGGCCGAGCGCCACCCGCAGGTGCAGCGCGCCGAGGCCACGCTGCGCTGGACGGGCTCGTGGCGCACCGTGTTTCTCACCGTGGACCGCGCGGGGGGGCTGCCGGTGGACGCCGCCTTCCAGGCCGAGCTGCGGCTGCACCTGGAGCGCTACCGCATGGCCGGGCACGACCTGGAGATCAACGCCCCGCGCTTCGTGCCGCTGGAGGTGGAGGTGTTCGCCTGCGTGGAGCCCTTCTACTTTCGCGGCGACGTGGAGCGGGCGCTGCGCGAGGCGCTGGGAAGCCGCGCCTTTGCCGACGGCCGCCGCGGCTTCTTTCATCCCGACCGCTTCAGCTTTGGCCAGGGCGTGCCGCTCTCGCGCCTGTACGCGGCGGTGAACGACGTGGCCGGGCTGAGCCGGGTGGAGGTGCGCGTCTTCCGCCGGCTCAACCAGCCGTGGACCAGCGCGCTGGACAGCGGCGAGCTGAAGATGGGGCGGCTGGAGGTGGCCCGCCTGGACGACGACCCCAGCCACCGCGACCACGGCGAGCTGCGCCTGCTGCTGGAGGGAGGACGATGAACGCCGCGCGCGACGAGAGCCTGCGCGGGCTGGACGGGTGCGGCTGCTGCGCCGGCACCGAGCCCGCCACGCCCCTGCAGGTGGAGAACCGCCCCGGCCTGTCCGCCGTGGCGTACCGGGTGGGGACGCACTCCACCTTTCTGCGCACCTCGCTGGCCGCCCTTTCCGACCCCGGCACGGTGCCGCCGGACGCGGGTCCCGACTGGCGGCCGCCGCTGCAGGCGCTCACCGCGCGCGCCGGCGACTTTACCCCCGCGCTGCTGGACGCGTGGGCGGTGGTGGGCGACGTGCTCACCTTCTACAGCGAGCGCATCGCCAACGAGAGCTGGCTGCGCACGGCCACGGAGCGCCGCTCGGTGCTGGAGCTGTCGCGCACCATCGGCTACGAGCTCAACCCCGGGGTGGCCGCCTCCACGCACCTGGCCTTTACCCTGGAGGCCGTCCCCGGCGCCCCCGAGCGCGTCGCCATCGTCCCCGGCACCCGCGCGCAGAGCATCCCCGGCCCGCAGGAAAAGCCGCAGTCGTTCGAGACGGTGGAGCCGCTCTCCGCGCGCCCCGTGTGGAACGCCCTGCGGCCGCGGACGTCGCGCCCGCAGGAGGTCTCCGCGGCCACGGCCGTGCTCTGGCTGGCCGGCGTCCCCGCCCCCGTGGCCGTCGGCGACCTGGTGATGGTGCGGGTGGGGACGAAGCGGTTCTTCCGCACCGTGGTGGCCGTGGCCCCCGACGCCGCCGCCGGGCGCTCGCGGGTGACGCTGGACACCGTGCTCGCCCCCAACCCGGCCGACCTCACCGGCAAGACGGCGGAGTGGACCGTGTCCGTCTTTCGCGGGCGCGCCGCCGTGTTCGGGCACAACGCGGCAGACTGGATGCTGCTGAACGACGAGCTGCGCAGCCGCTACCAGGGCAACCTTCCCGCGCAGGAGGAAGCCTGCGACGCGCCGGGCGAGTGGAAGTACCTTCCTCCCACCCTTACCGAGTGGCCGGGCTTCGGGCTGGGAACCTCGGACACCACCCTGGACCTGGACGCGGTCTACCCCCGGATCCTTCCGGGGAGCACCCTCCTTCTCCGCGCGCCGGGCGCCGCCGACCGGCCGCTGGTGGTCAAGGCCGTCACCGAGGCGGCGCCGCAGAAGTTCGGCATCGGCGGGCGGGTGACGCGGGTGACGTTCGATGCGGCCAACCTCGCCGTCTTCGGCCGCCGCACCACCACCGTCTTCATCCTCCCCGAGGAGCTGCCCCGGGCGGACGAGCCGATCGACGACCCGGTGGGCGAGCCCGGCCACCGGCGCGAGTTCCCCGTCGACCGGCGCGTGGACGCCATGGAGGCGGGGCGCACGGTCATCGTCCGCGGCGTCCCCATCCGCCTGCGGCCCAAGAACCGGCTGGACCTGCGCGACGCGGCCGGCGAGCCCGCGGGGCACGCGGAGCCGGGCACGTCCTGGGCGCTGCGCCGGCTCTGGTACCTCGCTCCGCCGGAGACGCACCAGTTCCGCGTCCTGCTGCGCGACCTGCACGGGACCGAGGCGCTGGCCGACGTGGACCCGTCGGACCTGGAGCCGCTCCCCGCCCGCGCCGACGACGAGGAGATGGCGGAGACGGCGGTGGTGGCGAAGTGGGACGACGCGGACCCGGATCATCCGATCGTGGAGTTCGTGGATCCCCTCACCCGCGTGTACGAGCGCGCCACGGCCGTGCTGCTGGGGAACGTGGCCTTTGCCACCCACGGCGAGGCGGTGGCCGAGCGGCTGGGGAGCGGCGACGGCGCGCGCCCCTTCCAGCGCTTCACCCTCAAGCAGGCGCCGCTCACCTTTACGCCCGACGACTCGCCGGACGGCGGCGCCAGCACGCTGGAGGTGCGCGTGGGCGACCTGCGCTGGCACGAGGTGCCCTCGCTCTTCGCCCGCGGCCCGGACGAGCGGGTCTACGTCACCCGCCGCCAGGACGACGGCTCCACCACGGTGCAGTTCGGCGACGGGCACGAGGGGGCGCGGCTCCCCACCGGCACCGAGAACGTCCGCGCCACCTACCGCAAGGGGATCGGCCGGGTGGGAAACGTGCGTGCGCGGCAGCTCTCGCAGCTGCTCACCCGCGAGCTGGGGGTGCGCGACGTCATCAACCCCCTCCCCGCCACGGGGGGGATGGACCCGCAGGAGCGCGACGACGCCCGCCGCAACGCGCCCGTGACCGTGCTCACCCTGGAGCGCGTGGTGGCGCTGCGCGACTACGAGGACTTTGCCCGCGGCTTTGCCGGCGTGGCCAAGGCGCGGGCGGTGTGGACCTGGGACCGCGGGCGCCGCGGCGTCTTCCTTACCGTCGCCGGGCCGCGGGGGGACGAGGTCCCCGAGGGCGGCACCGTGCAGACGCGCCTCCTCACGGCCCTGGCCAAGGCGGGCGATCCCTACGTTCCCGTGAAGGTGGCCTCCTTTCGCCCCCACCGGTTCCGGGTGAAGGCCAAGCTGCGGCGAGACCCCGACCGGCTGGCCGCGGACGTGCTGGCCGCGGCCGGGGCGGCGCTGGAGGCGCGCTTCGGCTTCGAGGCGCGCGCCTTCGGGCGGCCGGTGTGGCGCAACGAGGTGATCGCCACCCTGCAGAACGTCCCCGGCGTCGTCTCCGTCGACCTGGACCTGCTCTACCGCGACGACGTGGGGGGCGGCACGGCGCCCGAGCTCCCCGCCCACGCGCCCGCCGACGGCGACGACGCGGGCGACGTGCTCGCCGCGGAGCTGCTGACGATCCACCTGCTCCCCGGCGACCTGGAGGTAGCGGAATGAGCTGGAACGCAGACCGCCTGTGGGAGCTCCTTCCCGCCGTCTACCGCATCCGCGACGCCGACGAGGGCGGCGGCGCGCTGCGGGCGCTGGTGGAGGTGCTGGCCCGGCAGAGCACGGTGCTGGAGGAAAGCCTGGAGCAGCTCTACGACGACCAGTTCGTGGAGACGGCCGCGCCCTGGGTGCTCCCCTACCTGGGCGACCTGCTGGGGATCGAGGGGCTACCCCCCGCGCCGCTGGCCTCGCGCGCCGAGGTGGCCAACACGCTGGCCTGGCGCCGGCGCAAGGGGACGGCCCACGTGCTGGAGCGCATCGCCCGCGACGTCACGGGGCTGGACGCGCGCGCGGTGGAGTTCTTCGAGCTGCTGGCCGCCACCCAGTCCATGCACCACCTGCGCCCCGCCAACCGGGCGTGGACCAGCGTGCGCGGCGCCACGCGGCTGGAGCGGCTGGGCGGCCCGTTCGAGCGGCTGGAGGGGGAGCCGGACCTCACCCACACGGTGGACGTGCGGCGCATCCGCCGCCGGCGCGGGCGCTACAACATCCCCAACGTGGGGATCTTCCTGTGGCGGCTGCGCGCCTACCGCCTCACCGCCTCGCCGGCCGTGGCGCTGGACCCGGCGGACGTGGACCCGTGGCCCGGCCCCGGCGTGCCCCTGAACCCCGCGCGGGAGTACGTGGCCGCGGGGATCGCCGACGCGGCCAAGCAGTGCTTTCGCGTGCACCCGCTGGGGTGCGACGCGCCGCTCTTTCACGCCCCCGTCACCGAGGACGACCCCGCGGGGCTGGCCGGGCCGCTCAACGTCCCCGAGCGCATCTCCCGCCGGCGCCTGCGCGAGCGGCTGCGCGACGACTACGGCGAGACGCTCTCCTCCGGGCCGGTGGCGCGCAGCGTGTTCGTGGAGCGCGCGCTGGGCGGCGGCGGCTGGCAGGCGGTGGAGCCCGCCCAGGTGGAGGTGTGCGACCTGCGCGTCTGGCGCCGCCCCCCCGCGGGAAAGACGATCTCCATCGACCCGCGGCTGGGCCGCATCGCCTTTCGCGACCCGCAGGCGAACGGCGCGCCGCGCGTCACCTTCCACTACGGCTTCGCGGCGGACCTGGGGGGCGGCGAGTACGGCCGCGGCTGGCCCCAGCACGCCGCCGGCCCCGTGGTGCGCGTGCGCGCGGACGGGGCGGACGGCGCGAAGACGTCCGTCCAGGACGGGCTGACGGAGCTGATCGGCCTGATCAACACCGACCCGGCCGGGCGGCGCGCGGGGCTCCTCTCCATCGAGGACGGCGGGCGCTACCTGGAGACCATCGCCCCCGTGCAGCTGGGCGACCGCCAGGTGACGATCCGCGCCCGCGACGGCACCCGCCCCACCATCCTCCTCACCCAGGACCTGGTGTTCCAGGGCGACCGCGACGGCTCCGCCACGCTGGACGGGCTGCTGCTGGCCGGCCGCGCCGTGGCCGTCACCGACACGCCGGGGGGCGAGGGGCTGGGGCGGCTCACCGTGCGCCACTGCACCCTGGCGCCCGGGCTGGCGCTGGCGTGGAACGGCGCGCCCAGAAAGCCGGGCGAGCCCTCCCTCAAGGTGAGCGCCGCGGGGACGGAGCTGCGGGTGGAGCGGTCGATCACGGGCGCGGTGCGGGCCGGGCTGGACGCGCGCGTCCGCATTACCGACTCCATCGTGGACGCCAACGACTGCGACGCGCTGGCGTACGGCGGCGCGGCGCCCACGGACTGGGGCGCGCCGCTCACGCTGGAGAACGTGACGGTGATCGGCCGCGTGCGCGCCGACGCGCTGGTGCTGGTCTCCAACACCCTGCTGCTGGCCGACCCCGTCGTCGACGGGCGGCCGGTGGAGGCGCGGCGCACGCAGGAGGGGTGCGTCCGCTTCTCGTACGTGCCCCCCGGCTCGCGCACCCCGCGCCGCTTTCAGTGCCACCCCGAGCCGGGCGAGGACGACGCGAAGGTGCGCCCGTCGCCCCTTTCCACCCGCGCGGCGGACCCCGAGTACGCGCTCCTCCCCGCCCACGCCCCCTCGGCCGTGCGCCGCGGGGCCGACGACGAGGGCGAGATGGGGGCCTTTCACCTGACCCAGCTGCCGCGGCGCGAGGCCCACCTGCGCACGCGGCTGGAAGAGTACCTTCGCTTCGGCCTGGAGGCCGGCGTCTTTCTGATCCCCTGAGGGCGCGCCGCACCCCGCCCCCGCACCCTCGCACTCCCGAAAAGGCTCCTCCCATGAAGGGCGACTTCAGCCGCCAGACCTTTGATCCCCAGCGCCACTTCAGCGGCGTCCGCATGCAGCAGGGCCGCGTGCAGCTGGACGCGGACTGGAACGAGCAGGTGGACCTGGCCCGCCACCGCGTGGAGACCGGCACCCTGGACCAGGTGGGCCACTGCGGCGGCCCCCTGCACGACGCCGGCTTCCGGATCGTGGCGCTCTCCGGCGCGCCCCAGGCCATCAAGGACCTGGTCAAGGCCGCGCATCCCGCGGTGGACGTCGACAACACCGACGACCTGGTGATCCTTCCCGGTCGCTACTACGTGGACGGGCTGCTGGTGGTGTGCGAGGCGCCGGTGCTCTTCGGCAGCCAGCCGGACCTGCCGGAGGCGCTCCCCGCGGTGGCCCAGGTGCCCGCGCACGGCCTGGCGGTGCCGGGCGACTACGTGCTCTACCTGGACGTCTGGGACCGGCACCTGACGGCGCTGGAGGACCCGTCGCTGCGCGAGCGGGCGCTGGGCGGCCCCGACACCGCCACCCGCACCCGCACCGTCTGGCAGGTGCGCGCGCTCCCCTACACGCCGGCCGGCGGCGGGGAGTGCGACGAGCCGGCGGAGTGGGCGGCGAAGTTCACGGAGGCCCAGCGCGCGCTGCGGGCGCGCAGCCAGCCCGACCCGGCGGACCAGGGACCGTGCGTGGTCCCCGCCGGCGCCGGCTACCGGGGGCTGGAGAACCAGCTGTACCGGGTGGAGATCCACGCCCCCGGCGCGCAGGACGCGGGGGGCGCGGGGGTCGCCGTCAACGCGGTGAATTCGCAGAACGTGCTCACCGTCGCGGGGGGATCGTGGGACGTGGGCGACACCGTGCTCCTGTACCCCACGGTGTCCGGCGGGCTGCTGCGGCCCACCCTGGCGCAGATCTCCGCGACGGCGGCCGGCGACACGCAGCTCACCCTGACCGCCGACTTCGAGCTCAGCGTGGCCGACGACAAGCCCGAGCTGCGCAAGATCACGGGCGCCACCTGGAAGTGGTCGCGCGACAACGGCATCGCGGTGAGCCGGGTGACGGGGCTGAGCCTGGACGGGCTGCGGGTGACGGTGGACAGCCTGGGGGCCGACGAGGTGCTGGGCTTTCGCAAGGGCGACTGGGTGGAGCTGACCGACGACTGGACGGAGCTCAACGGCCTCCCCGGGTGGCTGGCGATGGTCGACAAGCCCGACCACGCCGCGCGCGAGGTGGTGCTGCGCACGCCTTTTCCGGGGCTCGCGGCCAACATGCTGGACCTGGCCAAGCGCACGCCCAGGCTGCGGCGGTGGGACGGGCTGGGCGTGGTGGGCCCCGGCGCCCAGACGGGCGGCTACCACGCGCTGGAGGACGGGGTGGAGGTCGCGTTCGGCGGCGGCCCCTTCACCTCCGGCGACTGGTGGACGATCCCCGCGCGCACCGCGACCGCGGAGAACGAGGAGGGCGGCAACGTGGAGTGGCCGCTGGAGTCCACCGGCCAGGGCGTCGCCCGCCCGCCCATGGGCATCCACCACCACCGCTGCCGGATCGGCACCGTCAACGTGAAGGCGGGGTCGGCTCCGAAGGTCACCGACTGCCGCTGCCTCTTTCCGCCCCTCACGGAGGTGCGCACGCTGGCGTACGTGGGCGGCGCGGGCCAGGAGGCCATGCCCGACTTTTCCAGTGCCACCGAAAAGCCCGTGCTGGAGCTGCCGCTGGTGGTGGGGGTGGGGAACGGCCACTGCCGCACCGACGGGCGCGTGCGCTTCAAGGTGGAGATCGGGGGGGGCGACGTCTCGCCCTGGGTGGGCGCGCCCGCCTGGAACTCCGTGGAGAAGATCGTCGACATCGAGAGCGACGGGACGGCGCGGTGCCGCTGGCGGCTGGGCCGCGCCGACTACGCGCAGCAGGTCTCCGCCACCCTGCAGGAGCGCGTCTACCAACACCCCACCGACGCCGGCAAGGACATCTGGATCGACGTCCCGGGGCCGATCCTCTTCAACGCCAGCCTGAGCATCGCCGACGAGGTGGGGTACCAGCCGGACCCCAACTGCACCCCGCTGGCCAAGCAGTACACGGTGCAGGACGCCATCACCCACCTGTCGCGGCTGGTGAGCCTGCACTCCGCCGGCGGCGACGGGCAGGAGGCGCGCCCGGGGAACGAGCTCCCCTGCAAGCTGGCGGTGCTGGCCTCCAGCGCCTGCGGCCCGGTGCCCAACGCCCAGGTGAAGTTCACCGTGGAGGGCGGCGGCACCCTGCTGGACGCGGACGCCCAGACGGGGGCGGACGGGATCGCCCGGGTGCGCTGGCAGCTGGGAGCCAGCGGCTGCCAGCAGGTAACGGCGGTCATCCAGGGCGATCCGGGGACGCTGGCCGAGCCCCGCACCGTGGTCTTCAACGCCTCGCTCGATACGGCCGGCGGCGGCTGCGAGGTCACCGTGGGCCCCGGCGGCGACTTTCCCACCCTGGAAGCGGCGCTGGAGCAGCTGAACGACCGCCGGGGGATGTGCATCTGCCTCCTTCCCGGCCGGCACAAGGTGGACGGGCCGCTGGAGTACAACCTTTCCGGCGCGTCGCTCTGCATCCGCGCCTGCGGCGGGCCGGGAACCAGGATCGAGCTGCGCGGCGGGCACCTGCAGTTCAACGGGCTGGAGTCGTTCATCCTGCGCGACCTGGACCTGGTGGCCGACCAGGTGGAGGGGCCGCTCCTGCTCACCAACTGCGAAGAGGTGGTGATCGAGAACTGCCGCATCGGCCAGTCCGACCTCGACACGCCGCTGCTGACGGTGGCCGGCGCCGAGCGGCTGCGGGTGCAGGGGTGCACCCTGTGGTCGCTGTTCGGCGGAACGTACGAAGACTCCGACAAGGCCGACGACACGGCGCTGGACGCCCCGCTGCGGCTGATGCGCGAGGTGACCGGGCGCGCGCCCACCATCCAGGGCGGGTTCCGGACGCGCGTCCACCGCTGGTTCTCGGTGCTGGTGCGCGACCGCTACGCCGTCCGCGAGCGGCTGAAAGCGCCGGTGGAGTCGGCGGAGACGACGGAGGCGGCGGAGGACTACGGATGGCAGGAGGGAACCGTCCTTCAGCTGCCGTATGGCCAGGGCACCGTCACCCTGGAGGACAACCTGATCCTGGGGTACGTGCACCTGTACGGCAGCGAGGGCGAGCTCCCGTGGGAGGAGGTGCGCCAGCTGGGAGCCGAGGTAAGCCAGGAAAGGCTGGTGGTGGGGCTGGAGGGCGGGCACCTGTCGCTGCGGGGCAACCAGCTGATGGGGCTGCGGGTAGACCGCCAGGCGCTGAGCCGGCGGCGCCCGCCGCGCCCCGAAGAGGGGGAGAAGTGGCCGGTGCTGGACGGCACCTTCCGCTTCTGCACGCTCACCGACAACCGCTTCGTGCGTCCCGGCTCCACCGTGCTGGCGGCACACCTGCGGGTGTCGTCAAACCAGTTCGACATGGGCGACGAGGAGGTCCAGAGTGACCTCAACCTCGGCGCGAACGCGAACCTGTACGCGACCACGGTGACGCCGGCGCTGGCGCTGGTGGGCGTCTCGCGGTCGGCCACGGCCGTGGGCAACGTGGCGGGCGAGGAGACCGACAACCCGCTCGTCCATCTGGCGGTCTCCAACAGCCGCGGAGACCAGGCGGCGAACGTTCCCCCCGTCCTGATCTACTGATCGATTGGGACGATCGCTGTCATTCTGAGGGAGGCGCCGCGCGAAGCTTTCCTGCATCCACAAGGCCTGGCGCCGACCGAAGAATCTTTACGCTGGGCGGCAGAATCGTCCGTCGGAAGCTGTTTCCGGGCTCGAAGGACCGCCGAGGGCTGGGCCCCGCGCGACCCGACAAAGATCCTTCGGTCGCGCGCAACCTCTTGGGGTTATGCTGGTTATGGGCGTGCGCTCCCTCAGGATGACAGCGCGCCGCTAGAGGAACAGCCGAGGTTTGGCACACCCTCTCAGGCAATCAGCGCCCTGATGCCGTCCACCTCGAGGGGAAGATCCGCGAGCGGACGGTCGGGGTCCGCGGTGGCGGCGTGCAGCAGGGCCAGGTAGCCGCGGATCATCCGGTCGATGCTCCGCGCGTGGAACAGCTCCGTGCGGTACCACAGCGTGCCGCAGATGCGCGCGCCGCCGTCGTGCATCGTCAGGCGCAGCTCGGAGCGGAGCGTGCGCTGCAGCCCCGGCGGACGCTCCAGCGGGCGCACCTCCGCATCCGGCAGGCACAGCGTCTCGCGGGCGTGCTCCAGCTCGAACACCACCTGAAAGAGCGGCATCTCCTCCGCGCCGGCGCCCGGGCACAACGCCTCCACCAGCCGCGCGAAGGGAAGGTCCTGGTGCGCCCAGGCGGCCAGCGTGGCCTGCCGCACCCGCCGCAGGAGCGCGCGAAAGCCCGGCGCGCCGGAAAGATCCGTCCGCATCACCAGCGTGTTGGTAAAGAAGCCGATCAACCCCTCCACCTCGCGCCGCGTCCGTCCCGCGATGGGGGTGCCCACGCAGACGTCCTCCTGGCCGGCGGCGCGGGAAAGGAGCGCCTGGAACGCGGCCAGCAGCGCCATGTAGAGCGTGCACCCCTCCCGCCGGGCCAGCGACCGGATGGCGTGCGACAGCGCCTCGTCCAGCTCGAACCTCCGCGTGGCGGCCCGGCCGCGGGCACCGGGGCGGCGCGGCTCGTCCGTGGGAAGCGTGAGCTGGTGCGGTGCTCCTGCCAGCCGCGCCGTCCAGTACGCCAGCTGCCGCTCCAGCGTCTTGCCGGTGAGCCAGGCGCGCTGCCAGGCGGCGTAGTCCGCGTACCGCACCTCCGGCTCCGCAAGCGCCGGCTCCCGCCCGTCCGCGTACGCCGCATACAGCTCCGAGATCTCCCGCATCAGCACCCCCGTGGACCAGCCGTCGGTCGCCACGTGGTGCAGGGTGAGGAGGATGGCCCATTCCCGCTCCCCGGTGCGGACCCGCAGTGCGCGGAGCAGCGGCCCGCGCCGCAGGTCGAAGGGGTGGCCTGCCTGTTCCGCCGCCAGCGCATGGAGGGCCTGCTCGCGCGCCTCGGGCGGAAGTCCGCGCAGGTCGGCTTCCGGAAAGGGGATGGATGAGGCGGGGTGGATGACCTGCACCACGCGTCCGCCCTCCTCGCGAAAGGTGGTGCGCAGCGGCTCGTGCCGGCGCACCACCTGCGAGAGCGCCCGCGCCAGCACGGCGCCGTCCAGCGCGCCGCGTACGTGAAAGCCGTAGTGCAGGTTGAACGAGGTGTCGGCGGGACCGGCGCGGTGGGCCCTCCACAGGCGCTCCTGCCCAAACGACGCCGGGAGATCTCCTTCGCGTGGCACCCGGCGGAGCGGGAGCGGCTGCTCGCCGGACACCGGCGCGGACTGCACGCGCTCCGCCAGCCCCGCCACCGTGGGACCCTCGAAGAGGGCCCGCAGCGGCACCTCGGCGCCGAGCGCCCTGCGCACGCGGGAAAGGACGCGGGTGGCCAGCAGGGAGTGGCCGCCCAGGTCGAAGAAGCCGTCGTGCACGCCCACCCGCTCCACCCCCAGCACCTCGCTCCAGATGTCCGCCAGGATCTCTTCCGCGGGCGTCCTGGGCGCCACGTATTCCCGCGCCGCCTCCCAGAGCGGATCGGAGAGCGCCCGCCGGTCCACCTTGCCGCCGGGCGTCAGGGGGAAGGCGGCGAGCACCACGAACGCGGACGGGAGCATGGAATCCGGCAGAGAGCCGCGGAGGTGCTCGCGGAGCGCGGAGAGGTGGAGGGTGCCGGGCTCGTCCGCGGCGACGTACGCCACCAGGCGGGCGTCGCCGGGCGCCGCTTCACGGGCGACGGCCAGCGCGTCGCGCACGCCGGGGTGCCGGCGGAGGACGGCCTCGATCTCCCCCGGCTCGATGCGCACGCCGCGGATCTTTACCTGCGCGTCCAGGCGGCCCAGGCACTCGATGCTGCCGTCCGCCCGGTAGCGTCCCACATCCCCCGTGCGGTAGAGCCGCTCGCCGCCGCGCGCGGCGTACGGGTCGGGGACGAAGGCGGCGCCCGTGCGGGCGGGGTCGGCCAGGTAGCCCAGCCCCACGCAGCGGCCGCCCAGGTGGATCTCGCCGGACACGCCGACGGGCACCAGCCGGCCGGCCCGGTCCAGAATGAGCGCCCGGGTGTTCGCGATCGGCCGTCCGATGGGGATGCGGCCGCCGTCGGCGGGGCTCACCGCGTGGTGGATGGAGCCGATGCTGCACTCGGTGGGGCCGTACAGGTTCACCACCCGCACCCGCGGAAAGCACTCCATGAACCGGTGCGCCGTCCCGGCCGTCATCTGCTCCCCGCCCACGACCACGGTGCGCAGCGACGCCAGCCGCTCGCGCGCGCCCGCCGCCAGCTCCGGCACCAGCGCGTTGAAGACGGAGGGTACGAAGTCCGTCATCGTCACCCCCTCCGCGTGGATCAGCTCCGCCAGGTGCACAGCGTCGGTCTCGCGGCCGGCGCGCGGGATTACCGTGCGGCCGCCGGCGGTCAGCGGCCAGAGCAGCTGCCAGACGGCGCTGTCGTACACGTGCGGCGTCGTCTGCAGCACGCCGGCGGCCGACTCCGCGCCGAACGCCTCCGTCATCCACCGAAAGCGGTTGGTGATGCCCCCGTGCGGCACCACCGCCGCCCTGGGCACCCCCGTGGAGCCGGAGGTGAAGATCGCGTAGATCGGATCGTCCGCGCGGACGCCGGCCTCCGGGTTCGGCGCGTCTTCCCCATCCACCGTCACCGCCAGCACGGGGCGGCCGAGCGACCGCGCCTGCTCCAGCACGCCCTCGCCCGCCAGCAGCAGCGGCGGATGGAGGTGGTCCAGCACGCCGCGCAGCCTCGCCTGGGGCCAGCCGGCGTCCAGCGGAACGAAGGCCGCGCCCGCCTTGATCACCGCCAGCATGGCGACGGCCACGTGCGGCCCCCGCTCCGCCAGGATGGGGATAAAGGCGCCGCGCCCTACGCCGCGGCCGCGCAGTGCGTGCGCCAGCCGGTTGGCGCCGCCGTTCAGCGCGGCGTACGTGAGCCGCTCGCCGCCGTGCACCAGGGCGACGGCGCCGGGCGTGCGCGCGGCCTGCGCCTCGATCAGCTGGTGGATGCAGCGGTCCAATGGATACGGCCGCTCCGTCGCGTTCCACCGGTGCAGCACCTGATCCCGCTCCGCCTCCGTCAGCAACTCCACGGCGGAAAGGCGGCGGTCCGGGTTCTCCGCCACCTGCGCGGCCAGCCGGCCCAGGTGCGCCAGCATCCGCTCCACCGTCGTCCGGTCGAAGAGATCGGTGTCGTACTCCATCACCATCTCCACCCCTGCCGCGGCCGACGCGCAGGTGAGGGAGAGGTCGAACTTGGCCGTCCGCGTCTCACCGCCCATCGCCCGGAAAGCGAACCCGGGGAGGCGAGCGTCTCCCTCGCCGCCGGCGTCATCGACGGTGAACATCACCTGGAAGAGCGGCGTGTGGTTCAGCGAGCGCTCCGGCCGCAGCTCCGCCACCAGCCGGTCGAACGGCACCTCCTGGCGGTCGAACGCGCCCAGGGTGACGCCGCGCACCCGCCGCACGGCTTCGCGAAAGGTGGGGTCGCCGCGCAGCTCCGTCCGCAGCACGAGCGTGTTGACGAAGAAGCCGATGAGCTCCTCCGTCTCGCGGCGGGTGCGGCCGGAGACGGGGGTGCCGACGACGACGTCGTCGCTGCCGGCGTATCGCGAAAGGAGGCACTGGAAGGCGGCGAGCAGCACCATGAACCGCGTGGCGCCCTCCTCCCGCGCCAGGGCATTGAGCCGCGCCGACACGTCCGCCGGGAGCAGGGCGGAGACGCGCGCCCCCCGCCGCGTCCGCACGGCCGGGCGGGGGCGGTCCACCGGCAGGTCCAGCAGCTCCGGCGCGCCGGCCAGCCGCTCCTTCCACCACGCCAGCTGCCGGTGCAGCGCCTCGCCCCGCAGCTGCTCCCGCTGCCAGACGGCGAAGTCGGCGTACTGCAGCGCCGGCTCCGGCAGCGGAGACTCGCCGCCCGCCGCGTACGCCGCGTACAGCGCCGACAGCTCGCGGCAGAGCACCTCCATGCTCCACCCGTCCGTGACGATGTGGTGCATCCCCAGCAGCAGATCGTGCCCCTCCGCGCCCAGCCGCAGCAGCGTGGCGCGAAAGAGCGGCCCCGCGGCGAGGTCGAACGGCCGCTCCGCGTCTTCCCCCGCGCGCCGCGCCGCCTCCACCTCGCGCCGCGCCGGCGCGAACCCCGACAGGTCCTCCACCGGAAGCACGAAGCCCGTGAACGGCTGCACCACCTGCCCGGGAACGCCGTCCACCTCGTGAAAGACCGTGCGCAGCGCGTCGTGGCGGCGCACGGTCTCGCCCAGCGCCCG
>DASQBH010001032.1:0-2396 GCA_035635315.1 Longimicrobium sp. | reverse complement strand
GGCGCGCGCGCCGGCGCTGACGTGCGCCAGACCGAAGTCGGTGAGCAGCACGCTGCCGCCGGCGTCGATGAGCACGTTCTCGGGCTTGAAGTCGCGGTGCACCAGCCCCACGGTGTGCGCGGCGGCCAGTCCCCGGCCCGCCGCCAGGTACACCTCCAGCACCTCGCGCCAGGAGTGCTGCCCCGACTGGCTCCAGCGCCGCAGCGTGTCGCCCTCCACCATCTCCATGGCCACGAAGATGCGGCCGTCCTCCAGGGTGCCCCATGAACGCGCCGGTGCCGCCGTACGACAACACCAAGATCATCTACGACGACGCGCGCGCGACGGGGTGGAACGACCAGTCGTGGAACGTGACGCTGGACTGGGCCAGCACCGCACAGGCGTTCCAGGGGACCAGGTCGATCGCGACCACGTACACGGCGGCGTGGGGCGGCATCTACCTGCGCCACAGCACGGGGGCCAGCCGCACGGGGCTGACGAAGCTGGAGTTCTGGATTCACGGCGGCACCGCGGGCGGCCAAGACGTCAGCGTGCAGATCGGCGATGCGGCCGGCTGGTTTGCGCAGGAGGTGAACGTCGACAGCTACATCCAGAACGGGGCGATCGCGGCCAACACCTGGCGCAAGGTCAGCATTCCGCTGGACAGCCTGGGCGCCGACGCCGACCCCATCGCCCGGATCGAGATCCAGGACGAGTCCGGCGGAACGCAGCCCACCTTCTACGTGGACTGGATCCGCATCGTCCCGTAGGCTCGCTCGCCTGCGCGGATCTCCGCCAGCGAAGCCCCGCGCTGTTTGCGGGGCTTTTCGCTGTTCCAGCCGCGGGTTCACCCGCCCGGGAGGCACCCGGCCGGCGACGACACGGCACGATGCAGATTACGCGTCTGATCGTGCCTTTGTACCGTCCGGCCCACCGGGCGAATGAATTCGCGGCTGGGAAAACGTAATGTCCGCCTGCGCGGACCGCTCGTGCCGCACGCCGGCCCTGTGCACACCCTCGGCCCGTTCAGTTGAAGCCCCGCGCAGTTTGCGGGGCTTTCCGCCGTTCCAGCCGCGGGTTCACCCGCCCGGGTACAATGCCGGCATCGACACTCTCTCGTCCGTTTCCCCCATCCTCCATAACACGTTGTTCTTTTTCATCTTACGCATGATTTTCTAGCACGCTTGTTGCCAAACGCCGACGCCCCCGGACGGCGGATTCCGTCCTGAACGGTGTCACTTTCTCCATGGGGGTTCGTATGCGCTGGAGCCAGCCCCTGGTCGCCGCCGCGCTCTGCTGCGCGGCACTCGCCGCCTGTTCCGATGCGCCCACGGCCGTGGAAACGCGGACGGAGCGGCCGGAGGCGGTGGCGCCGCCTTCGCTGGTGATGAACGCCAGCACCTCGCGGGTGGTGGGATACTTTCCCACCTGGACGGGATCCATCGACTCCATTCAGTACAGCAAGCTCACGCACATCAACTACGCCTTCGTGCTCCCCACCACCAGCGGCGGGCTGACGGGCGTGCCCATGAGCGGCAACACGCGGCTGCAGGGGCTGGTGCAGCGGGCGCACGCGGCCGGCGTAAAGGTGCTCATCTCCGTGGGCGGGTGGAACAACGGCGACGACTCCGGCTTCGTGGGGATGGCCGCCAGCTCCACCGCCCGCGCCACGTTCGTCAACAACATCGTCACCTTTATCGACAACTACGGGCTGGACGGCGTCGACATCGACTGGGAGTATCCCGATCCCAACACCTCCGAGGCCACCAACTACGCCACGCTGATGAGCCAGCTGAGCACCGCCATGCACGACCGCGGCAAGCTGCTCACGGCGGCGGTGGTGGCCAAGGACTGGTACGGCGCGGGGATCCCGTCGTCCGTCTTTGGCTACGTGGACTACCTGGTGCTGATGGCGTACGACCGCACCACGCAGCCCCACTCCACCTACGCCTACGCGGATTCGTCCATCACCTACTGGGCCGGACGCGGTCTCCCGCAGAGCAAGACGGTGCTGGGCGTGCCTTTCTACGGCAGCAACACGTCGGGAACGCAGATGTCGTATCGCAGCATCGTGGCGGCCGACGCCAACGCGCCCAACACCGACTACAGCAACGGCTTCTACTACAACGGCATCAGCACCATGCAGCAGAAGACGGGGCTCGCCCTGCAGCGAGCCAGCGGCGTGGCCATCTGGGAGCTCACGCAGGACACCAACGGATCCACCAGCCTGCTGAACGCCATCATCGGCGTAATGGGCGCCGGCACGCCGCCCAAGGTGCTCTTCGGCGACGCGCTCGCCACCGGGTGGGCCAACTGGTCGTGGGGCGCCACCGTCAACTTCGCCGCGACCTCGCCGGTGCAGTCGGGGAGCAAGTCGATCGCGGTGACCTACACCACGGCGTGGGGCGGCCTGTACC
>DASQBH010001031.1:0-3341 GCA_035635315.1 Longimicrobium sp. | reverse complement strand
GGAATCAGTGTCGCACGGGACATGGAAGGGGAGCGAGGGAGCAGGTGGAACTGCAGGAAGGCAGCGTCTGGATGAACTATGGACCGGGCTCGCCCGCGTGCGCAACCCGCGCGGTGTGGACGGCCGGGCGCCGGCCCTCCCGATCCCCATTCGCGCGAAGGGCCCGACCCGCGAACGACGTGGACGTCGCCGGCGATGCCGCGGGACTTGCGCGCGCGGGGCAAAATGTGGAACGTTCATACAACGTAGTTCGTATCATCCTCCGTGCAGTCCTCCCACCCGAAGCGCCCTCCGATGTCCCGATCTGCCCTGCTCGCCGTTCTGGCGATGGTCGCAGCCGCCGCGCCGCCCCTGCACGCACAGGAGCGCGTGACGCCGCTTTCCCGCGCCCGCGAGATGGGCGCCGGGGCCACCGTGCTGGTGGAAGGGACCGTCAGCGTGTCGCCGGGGGCGTTCGACGGCGGGTTCGCCATTCAGGACCACTCGGCCGGGATCTGGGTGCTGCCCCCCGCGGACTCGGTGCGGCTGAGCGTGGGGCAGCGCGTGCGGGTGCGGGGCACGCTGGACGAGCCCAACGGCCAGCTGGCCATCATGCCCGCAGCCATCGGCCTGCTGGGCGACCGCGACGCCTCGTCGCCCGGCGCTCCCCCGGCGCCCCGCGACCTGCGCACGGGGCTGGTGAACGAGTCGATGGAGGGGTGGCTGGTAAAGATCCGCGGACGCGTGGCGAGTGAGGTGGTGAACGACGACCCGTGGGGGTGGAAGGTGATGGTGGACGACGGCACCGGCCCCGTGCTGGTGTTCGTGGACGCCGAGACCAACGTGGACGTGCGCCCCCTGCGCCCCGGCGACACCGTGGAGGTCACCGGCTTTGCCGGCCAGTACGACGACCACTACGAGGTGGTCCCCCGCGAGCAGGTGGACGTGCGGATCATCCCGTCCCCCTCCGCCCTCTCGCGCAGCCACTGAGCCGGCGGGACGACGAACGAAGCGGGGGCGTGCCGGCCGGCGCGCCCCCGCCGTCGTTGCGTTGCGGATGGGCCACACGCGGGTCGAGGGTTGATGCCGAATCCGCGAATCCCGTCATCATTCCCCCTGGACTGCGGGTTCTCACGCAACGGAGCAGGGAAGAGCGGAGATTTCTCAGCGTGTGTTTTAGAAATCAGCCTAACCGATTGACTTCCTGAGGGAGGCGCCGCTCCCAACCCGCTGCTGCGCAAGCAGTTTGGCGCCGACCGAAGGATCTCGCCGGCAGCACCCGGGGGCTGGATCGGTGCCGCGTGGCCAGCCCCGCACTAGCCGAGACGAGATCCTTCGGTCGCGCGCAAGCGGTTGAGTAACTTCAAGTTCCGGAGGCGCGCTCCCTCAGGAAATCAATCCCTGGATATCTGAAAGACCAGATTCTTGAACACACTCCCAGGGAGTTCCCTGCTTCCTCTGCTTTCTGCGCCTGAGACATGTCTTTTGCCGGATCTGGTATGATGCGGCTCCGCTCGCTGGGCTATCGCACGGACCTGATCTTTGCGCGCCATCACGGGGTGATCGCCGACCGCGGCGACCACCTCGTCGTTCGCACGCCCTCCAACCCGGGCTTCTACTGGGGCAACTTCCTGCTCTTCGCCGATCCGCCAGGAGAGGGGTCGCTGGAGCGCTGGAAGGAGCGCTTCCACGACGAGATCACCGCCCGCCAGCCGGCAAGGCACGTTGCGTTCGGATGGGATTCACCGGAGGGCGAGCGGGGGCGGCTGGAGCCGTTTCTGGACGACGGGTTCCGGCTGAGCGAGAACGTGGTGCTCACCACGGCCGCGGTCGATCCGCCCCCGCACCACAACCGGGACGTGTCCGTCCGCCCCCTGGCCGGGGACGACGACTGGCGGCAGGCGACGGAGAACCAGGTCGCCTGCCACGGCGGGGAGCTCTCGCTTCCGGCGTACCGCGAGTTCAAGGCGCGGCAGATGGACGCGTACCGGCGGATGGCGGATGCGGGGCTGGGTGCGTGGTTCGGAGCGTTCGCGGAGGGGCGGCTGGTCGCGGACCTGGGGGTGTTCGTGGAGGGCGGCGTCGCGCGCTTTCAGGCGGTGGAAACGCACCCGGAGTTCCGCCGACGGGGGATCTGCGGAACGCTGGTGTACGAGAGCGCCCGCCACGCGCTCGCCACGCTGGGCGCGGAGCGGCTGGTGATGGTGGCGGACGCGCACTACCACGCCGGGCGCATCTACGAGTCGCTGGGCTTTCGGCCTACGGAGCGCCAGGTGGGGGTGGAGCTGCGCCCGCGCGATTGACGCTCTCCGCGCGCACCAGCAGCTCCGGGAGCGCGTCCATGCGCGTGAACACGTGCGCGGCGCCGGCGGCCCGCAGCGCATCGGCGTCCGTCATCGCGGCGTAGCCGAACACCGTCATCCCCGCGGCGGCGCCGGCTTCCACGCCCACGGCGCTGTCCTCGATCACGGCGCAGCGCTCCGGGGCGGCGCCCATCCGCCGCGCGGCGTGCAGAAACAGGTCGGGCGCGGGCTTGCCGCGCGGCACCTCCACCGCGCTGAACATCCGCCCCTCGAAGCGCGGCAGCAGCCCCGTCATCCCCAGGGTAAAGCGCATCTTGGCCGGCTCGCCGCTGGAGGCCACGCAGAACGGCGCACCGATGCGGTCCAGCACCGCCTCCACGCCCTCCACCGGCCGCAGCTCGCCGCTGAACGCATCGAAGGTGCGCTGCCGCCACGCATCCACCCACCCCTCCGGCACCGGCCGGCCGATGCGCGACTCCACCATCTGCACGCAGGTGGCGGCGGAGCGGCCCACGAAGGTGCGCACCGTCTCGTCGTAACCCATCGGCAGCCCCAGCTCGCCCAGCATCCGCGAAAAGACGCGGTTGGCGATGGGCTCGCTGTCCACCAGCACGCCGTCGCAGTCGAAGATCACCAGCTCCCAGCCTGTCCCCACGCCGCCTCCCGTTTGGTCGTTCGTGCCTTTCGTGGTGGGAAGATATCGGGAGGTGGATCGCGGTCAAAGATCGCGGCGGCGAGTCCGTGGCGCCGGGCTGATCACCGGCACGAGCGAGTAGATTCCTCAGTCGGCGCCAGGGTACCCGGTACAGGATGGCTCCGTGCGGCGCCTCCTTCGGAATGACAGATTTTCGGGAGGATTTCCGCGGAGCCGCCACGGAGCCACTCCAGTAACTCCGTTGACTCCGTGGGGCCGATTCCTCAGAGGGTGTTGCTAAACATCCGTTCGGAGTTGACTTCCTGAGGGAGCGCGCCGCGTGGAACTTGAACCTGCACAGCCAGTTGCGCGCGACCGAAGGACCTCGTCTGCCCCCTCGCGCGGGCTGGCTCCTGGGAATGGAA
>DASQBH010001030.1:0-8626 GCA_035635315.1 Longimicrobium sp. | reverse complement strand
ACCCGCCGCGCGGCACGCATGGCCGGGGTGGTGGCGATGATGGTGCTGGGCGAGCGAAGCTGCTGCATCACCGAATCGCTCACCAGCCGCGTGCCGCGCCAGCTGCCGTCGCCCAGCTGAAAGCGCAGCCACCGCGCCAGGTCCGCCGCGCTGGACTGCACCGACCCCGCCGCGGCGATCCCGTCGCGCCCCCCCACCTCGCGGCGGACGGGCCGCAGCTCGCCGCCGATCAGCACGTGCGGGATGGCGCGGTTGGCGATGGATTCCACCGTGTCGAAGTCCGCCGTGGACCCGTTCATCCCCAGCGGCCGCAGGATGCGGGTGGTGACCAGCTGCTCCCACGGCATCCCCGCCGCCGAGGCCGCGGCGTGGCCCGCCAGCGCGTAGCCCACGTTGGAGTAGACCATCCCGGTGCGGAACGGCGCGGCGGCGGGAAAGAACCTCGCGCGGCGCACGATCTCGTCCGTGTCGATGTTCGTCAGCCGCCAGCTGCCGTTCACCCCCGCCAGCCCGGTGCGGTGCGAAAGCAGGTCGCGCACGGTGACATTGGCGGTCAGGTACGGGTCCGCGAAGGCCAGCTGCGGCAGGTAGGTGCGCGCGGGCTCGTCCCACCGCATCCGCCCCTCGTCCACCAGCATGCCGATGGCCGTGGCCGTGAACGACTTGGTGAGCGACGCCGCGTCGAAGACGGTGTTCACGTCCACCGCCTCCGGACTCCCCATCCGCCGCACTCCGAAGCCGCCCACGAACACGCTGTCCCCGTGCACCACGGCGATGGCGAGCCCGGGGATCTCCCAGTCCCGCATCACCCCGCGCACGTACGCGTCCAGCTCCGCCGGCAGCGGGTGCAGCACGTCGTCCGCCGCCGTCTGCGCGGATGCGACTACGGGGATGAGGATGCAGATCAGCAGCGCGAGCAGGCGGCGGGTGCGGCGGAGGCGGGTGGATTTGCGGGTCGGCATGACGGCTCCTTGGATGAGGATGATCGATGTCATTTTTTTGACACCTGAGGCATGTCACTTTTTTGACATCTGCGGAAACACGAGATCGCGTATCGGATTTCGTCTACGGGATGATCAGGATGGATCGCGGTCGAGCGCGTCCTGCGCGGCGCCGCGGACGGCCGGATGGCGGTCGGCCAGGCGCGCACGGAGGAGGGGAAGGTGCTCGGCGCTTCGCAGGGCGCCGAAGTACTCGACGGCGCTGGTGCGCACCTGCCAGGCGGGATCGTCCAGCGCAGCGCGCATCGCGGGCTCCGCGGCGGGATCGGGGAACTGCGCCACGGCAAAGGCGGCCATCGCCCGCACCCGCCAGACGCGGTCCTCCAGAAGCGGAAGGAGCGGACGCACCACGCGCCCATCCGCGGACTGCGCCAGCGCCCACGCCGCGTACGAGCGCACGCGCCAGTCCGCGTCCGCCAGCGCGCGAAGCATCGGCTCCATTAGCCGCCCGTCCTGCGCACGGGTGAGCGCCCACGCGGCGCGCTCCTGCACCAGGTCCGCCGGTCCGTCGGCATCGTCCGCCAGCCCCTCGCGCAGCCGCGACGCCCACGCCGAGTCGGGGCCGCGCAGCGCCGGTGCGGCGAGCGCGTCCCGCATCCGCGCCGCGTGCCCGGGAATCCGCTCGGAGGCGGGGTGGCTGAGGGAATCCCCCGCCAGGTCCGGCTCCGGCGCCGTCGCCACGGTCCCGCCGGCCATCGCCTGGATCGGCGCGACGGACGGAAGCGGCGGGGCGGCTTCCAGGCGCACGGCCGCGCACGCGGCGACCGAAAGCACGGCGCCCGCGGAGAGCACGACCCACGCGGCAAGCGAGGGGCGTGCGCGGGGGATGGAGGGATCCAGGATGGCGCGCAGCCGGCTTTCCAGCTCGCTCATCCGCTGCGCCATCGGCAGCGCGTGGGCGGCGGCGGGGATCGGGCGCCCGCGCGACAGCCGCGCCACGTCCACCAGCAGCGCGGCGTAGCCCACCGGCTGCACGCGCGCGGCGAGCACCCGGTCGTCGCAGGCGCGCTCGCGCTCGGCGCGGGCGTGGCGCAGCGCCGTCCACACCAGCGGATCGAACCACCAGAGCGCGCACGCCAGCCGCGCCAGCAGGTCCGTCGCGCAGTCGCGCCGCGCCACGTGCGCCAGCTCGTGCAGCAACGCCGGACGCAGCCGCTCCGCCGGCCACTCCGCCGCGTCCGTGGGGAGCAGGATCATCGGCCGCAGCACGCCCAGCGTCACCGGCCCGCCCACCTCGTCGCTCAGCCGCACCGGCACCGCGCGTCCGTCGATCTCACGCACGGCATCGCGCATCGCGTCGCGGAGGGACGGCGCATCGTCGGCGATGGCTCGCGCGGCGAGGCGGGACGCGCGCACCTGCCCCGCAGCCTCCCGCACCAGCGCCAGCGCGGCGCCGAGAATCCACAGGACCACGAGCGCGTCCGCCAGCCGCACCCGCGCCGGCGACGCCACCGCGATCCCATCCACCGAGCCAGCCGAAGCCTGTCGCGGCGCCGCTTCCCGCTCCCACGGCGCGCGGAAGGCGAGCGGGCGGTCCGCGTCGAACGCGGCGAGCCCGGCCACCGGTGCGTCCAGCGTCGGAAGGCCGGGCACCAGGGAGAGCGCGGGGAGGAGCAGCACCCCGCCGAGCGCCATCGTCCACACCGCGTGGCGGACGGCCGCCGGCTGATTCCGCAGCATCCGCGCGGCGCACATCGCGGCCAGCAGCAGCACGGCGCCCTTGAGGGCTCCGGAGGCGAGCAGCGGGAACAGGGCGTCGGCGGCGGGGCGCATCATCATCCCTCCCGTGCAGCACGGGCTTCGTCCACCACGCGCGACAGCCGCTCCAGCTCCGCGTCGCTGGGCGCGTCGTCGTCCGAGCCGATGAGCGCGGCCATGGCGCGCGCGGGCGAGCCATCGAAGAAGGTGCGGACCAGGTGCGCCAGCATGGAGGTTCCCGCGTCGTCGCGGGGGAGGGCGGGAAGGTAGACGTAGCGCGGGCCGTCCTGCTCGTGGCGCAGGTGGCCCTTGGCCTCCAGCACGCGCAGCAGGCCGCGGACGGTGGTGTAGGTGGGCGGATCGGGAAGCTGCGCGGTGACCTCGGCGGCCGTGGCGCGCTGCAGCCGGTAGACCACGTCCATGATCTGCCGCTCGCGGCGACTCAGGTTCAGCGGCGGGTCCGGCGGCATGCGTTCATCCGTGAGAGGGCGTGCCCAAGGTCGATGTCAAAATTTTGACACCAACATCTGATCCTGTCAAGGGCCACGTTTCCGCAGGCTCAACGACGCATACCGACTCCAGAACAGAATCGCCTCACACGGAGTCAACGGGGTCAACGTGGTTAACAGATCAAAACCCTCACCCATTCAGGTGCGCGGACTCGCATCGAATCGGCGGACCCGGCACGAGAAAACTCCGTTAACTCCGTTGACTCCGTGTGAGGCGTTCTTTTCCAGGTTCAGCGGGATGTGACGGGCTCGCTAAGCGTGTCGACGTCCACGGTCAGGGCGGCCAGCGCGGCATCGACCGCGGGGGAGACGGAGGGCTGCGCGGCGCCGCCCAGGCAGCCGGCCAGGAACAGCTCCGTGGCGCGCGTCACGGCCAACGCGGTCTCGTGATGACCCCAGCCGTGGCCCTCGTCGCCCGCCACCAGGTAGGTGACGGGGATGCCGCGCCGGTGCAGCGCCCGCGCCACGTGGTCCGACTGGGCGCGCGTGACCCGCGGATCGTTGGCGCCCTGAAAGATGAGCAGCGGCGCCCGCGCCGAGTCCGCGCGAAAGAGCGGCGAGCGGCGGCGCATGTCTTCGCGGTCCGCCTCCACGCGCGGATCGCCCACGAACGGGTACCACGAGCGCGGCAGCCACGGCCCCCACGACGGCGGAAACGACTCCACCAGCGTCACCAGGTCGCTGGGCCCGGAGTAGTCCACCGCACACGCGAATACGTCCGGCGTAAAGGTGAGCCCCACCAGCGCCGCGTACCCGCCGTACGACCCGCCCAGGATGGCCACGCGCCCCGGATCCGCGATCCCCTGCTCCACCGCCCAGCGCACGCCGTCCAGCAGGTCCGCGTGCATCCGCCCCGCAAACTCCCTGCGCGCCGCCCGCGCGAACCGCTTGCCCAGGCCGGTGGAGCCGCGGAAGTTGGGCTGCAGCACCGCGTAGCCGCGGTTGGCCAGGTGCTGCGCCTGCGCCGTCCACTGCCAGCGGTCGCGGTCCCACGGGCCGCCGTGCACCATCAGCACCAGCGGCCAGGGTCCCTCGCCGCGCGGCACGGTCAGGTAGCCGGGGATGGCCAGCCCGTCGGACGCGGGGTAGCGCACGGCGCGCGTGAGCGCGTGGGCGTAGCGCCGCAGGGACGGACGCGGCTCGAAAAGGAGCTCCGGCGCGCGGCCGGGGCGGAGGAGGTAGGCGCCGCCGGGGTCGGTGGGCGAGTTGACGTGGGCCACCCACACCGCGCGGTCGGTGCTCCAGCTGAGCGCCTCCAGCGTCCCCGGCCGCGCGCCCCGCATCGCCGCCGCCATGCGCTCCACCTCCGGCGCGTGCGGGTAGATGCGCATCGTATCCCCCACGTACACGGTGGCCAGCAGCTCGCCCGTGCGCTCGTCGAAGTGCGCGGCCTCCAGGTCCGCCTCGCCCAGCGGGTCCTGGTGCACCACGGTCTCCGCGCCGGTGGCCGGGTCCACCAGCACCAGGCGGATGAGGTCGGAGCCGTGGTTGCTGGTCATCCACAGCCGCCCGTCCGCGGCAACGCGCAGCGGGACGATGCGGTCCTCCACGGGATACTCCGCCACCTGCCGCCAGGGCTGCGCCTCGCCGTCGCGCATCCACAGCGAGTAGCGGCCCAGCGAGTCCAGCGCCTGCGCGGCCCGCACCCGGCCCTGCGCATCCGCCGCGTAGCCCAGAAAGGTGCCGGGGTTCTCCGCCGCCGGCTGCAGGGCGCCCGTCGCCAGGTCCACGCGCCACGCGTCCGCCAGCCGCGGTTCGCGGCGGTTCATCGTCACCACCACCGTGCCGGGCGTGGCGTACGGCGCGGCGACCAGCTCCACCTCCACCCCCGCGAACGGCGTCAGGTCGCGGGCGGCGGCGGCGGAATCCGCCAGGGAGACGGCGAAGAGATGGTATCCCTCGTCGCCGCCGGTGTCCTGCAGGTAGAGGATGCGCGCGCCGTCCGCGGACCAGCGGTACCAGGGGATGGTGCGCACCGTGTCGCGCGTCACCAGGCGCTCGGGGCCGCCGTCCACGGGGCGCACGAAGACGTTCATCCGCCCGCTGACGGCCTTCATGTACGCCACCGAGCGCCCGTCCGGCGACACCTGCGCCCACGACGCCTGCGGGTTGCCGAACAATTCTTCGATGGGGATGAGGCCGGGCGCGCCGGCGGACGGCGTCATGCGCGCGGCCTCCCCCACCCCGCCCGCGCACGCCGCCAGCGCGCACGCGCAGAGCACCGCTATCCATCCTTTGATCATCGTGCCTTCCGCCGTGAGACGTCCATGCATCCATGCTGCCCGATGCGTGGACACCGGCGGAACGGCGGAGGTTACACCCGCGTCCAGGGCCTGAAACGGCGTCTCACGCGGAGGGCGCGGAGGGGCGGAGAACCATCGTTCTCTTCTGTTCTCCGTGTCCTCCGCGCCCTCCGCGCCCTCCGCGTGAGGCCCCGCAGTGAAACTCTGAGTGCAAAGCAAACCGTGGGGAGCGGTCTCAGCGTGTGTTCAAGAATCAGCCTTACCGGTTGATTTCCTGAGGGAGGCGCTGCTCCCAACCCGCTGCTGCGCAAGCAATTGGCGCCGACCGAAGGATCTCGCCGGCAGCAGCTGGGGGCTGGATCAGCGCCGCGTTGCCAGCCCCGTGATAGCCGAGACGAGATCCTTCGGTCGCGCGCAAGCGGGTGAGTAAATTCAAGTTCCGGAGGCGCGCTCCCTCAGGAAGTCAATCCTCGGTTATCCGGAAGACCAGATTCTCGAATACACTCTCAGACGCGCGGGGCCCAGTGGTGCCGGGCGCCGGCGGCGGCGAGGTCCTGGGGATCGAACCGGTAGCGGACCTCGAAGGCGCGCGGGTCGGCGCGCCGGTCCGGGTGCAGCGCGCCCCACACCCGCGGCGCGAACAGCACCGGCTGCCGCGCACCCGCGGCGTCCAGCGCCTCCGCGGGCGCGGCGGTGACGAAGGTGTCCACGGCAAAGCGGCCGGGCGGGAGCACGGCCGCCAGGTCCGCGGCGATGTTGCGCGCCATGCTGGGGTCCCGCTCGCACAGCAGCACCGGCGTGGCGCCGCCCTCGCGCACGAACGGCCGCAGCTGCTCCGCCAGCGCGGGATCGGGACGGATGGAGGCGAACTGCACCTCCGCGAACCGCTCCGGCCAGCGGGTGCGGATGTCGTTGTAGTGAAAGTAGGTGGCGACCACGGGGCCCTCCGGCGGCTCGCCCGGACGCTCCAGGCCCCAGGGGATCGCCCGCACCCGCCACGCCGCCTCCACCTGCCGTGCCAGGTCCTCGGCCTGCGTCTCGCTGCACTCCACCACGCGCACCGTGGCAGCGGCCGGCTCGCCCGCCTCTGCCGCGAGCGCCAGCCGCTGCTGCAGCTCCGCCGGGGAAAGGCCCCAGGTGCCCGCCGCCTCGCGCAGCACGCCGGCCACGAAGGCGTCCACGTCGGCCCCCTGCGCCGGGGCGGCCGCGGAGCCCAGGACCACGGTGCCGGTGGGCGCCTGCGTCCGCACCAGCCGCTGCTCGGCCAGCACGGCGTAGGCGTGCCGCACCGTGTGCAGGTTCACGCCCCACTCGGTGGCCGCGCGGCGCAGGGGCGGAAGCACGGTTCCCGGCACAAGGGCGCCGGTGGCGATCTGGTAGCGCAGCGCCTCGGCAAGCTGGTGGTACAGCGGGACGGGGCTGGCGGGGTCCAGGCGAAGGTGCATGCGCTCAAATAGCAGCCCGCCGGCCGCCGGCGCAACGCCGGGAAGGCCGGGCGCCGCGGCCGCACCCGTGCGCATCATCCCCCCGCCAGCGGGTCCAGCGACTTGAACGCCTCCCGCAGCTGCGCGTCGCTCAGCAGCGGGAGCTGGGGAAGGAGGGGAGCGGAGGGGTCCAGCCCCGCGACCTCCGCCGCGTGCGCCTGCATCCATTCCAGGATCCCGCGCAGCACGCGCGCGTTGGCCCGGCCGTGCGGCGTGCGGTCGCCCACGTTGGCGTCCATGGTGCCCGACATGGCCAGCCGCGGCCGCGGCGCGAACACCACCTGCGACAGCTTGGCGCGGTACTCCAGTTCCTCGGGGTTGAAGCGGCCCAGCGTCTGGTCGATGGCGTGCCGCCCCTCGTGCGCGAAGATCGAGCTTTCCTGGACGGCTTCGCCCACGACCCGCTGGAACGCCGCCTCCAGCGCGGGGCCCGCCAGCCCCGCCCCGCGCAGCGAGTCCAGCAGCGCGCGGCCGTCGTCGCGCTGCATCCGCGCGACCACGCTGGGAAAGTAGGCCACCGGTGCCGCCAGGGCGCGCGCGGCGTCGGCCGCGCTGTCGCGCGCGAGCTCCACCGCGCCCCTGCGGACCGCCGCGGTGTCGGTCATGGCGGCCCAGGCCTGGCGCGGCTCGTCCACGTAGCCGGGGCGTACCTGCACGATGCCGCTCTCGTTCTGCCACCCCCCGTGCGCCGCGCGCCCGTCCCACGCCCAGCTCTGGAACCCGTTGGAGGTCATCGCGTCCAGGGAGACGAACCGCACCGCGGCCTGGTGCCCGTACTGGCGCACCGTCCGCTGCTCGTCCACCACGCGGTGGCCGTAGTGCATGTCCTCGTAGCCCGCCGTCTCCCCGGCGATCACCACGGCGCCGAAGCGGCGGTCCGCCTCCTCCCGTACACGCTCTTCGGAGTAGCGGGGCGGCGCGCCCTCCCACGCCAGCCGAGGCCAGAGCGCCCGGCCCCGCTCGCGGAGCTGGCGGCGCCAGGCGCGGTGGTCGCCGCGTCCCAGCGCCGTCTGCCGGTAGTACTCGTCCGTCAGCTCCGCGGCGTCGTGGAGGAACTCCGCGTAGGCCACGATCTCCGCCGTGCGCGGATCGGCGGGCGGGGCGCCGCCGGCGGGCTCCAGGGCCAGCGCGGCGGCCGCGTCGAAGAAGCGCGAATCCGCCAGCGCGTGCACCAGCGCGGTCCGCTGCGCCGCCTGGCCGCTCCAGGCGGGGAGGAGGGCGGAAAGGGTGCGGCGCGGCTCCGCCAGGGGCCCGCGGGCGGTATCGCCGGTGGAGATCAGGTAGTACGACCGCCACCCCTCCAGCACCGCGGGCCCGTCGTGGAGCAGCACGCCGCCCAGCACCAGCCACCGCGCCGGCTCCAGCACGCCCGGAGCGGCCCGCACCAGCTCGCGCAGCTCGGCGACGGCGCCAGCCAGCGCGCCGGCGTCCACCGCCGCGCCGCCGGGACGTCCCAGCCGCGCGCGGAGTGCCGGCTCGATGACCGTGGCGGCGCGCGCGGTCCTGGCGCGCTCCCGGCCCCCCGCGTCCTCCGCCGGCTGCACCGCCGCGGCGGCCGCCTCCCCCGCCGGTCCCCAGGCGTGGTGCGCGGCGAGCATCCGCGCGCGCTCCATCCGCGCGCGGTACTCCCCGGTCGTCCCGCTCGCCTCCAGCTCCCGCAGCAGGCGCGCGGCGGTGGCGGTGTCGTGCCG
>DASQBH010001029.1:0-17492 GCA_035635315.1 Longimicrobium sp. | reverse complement strand
TGCCGGGGGAGGTTGGGTGTGGGGCAGGCGGCGGTGAGCTTCGGATAGGGTGGAGTGGGATGGTGGGCCGCCCCCCTCCCCGGCCCTCCCCCGCAAACGGCGCGGGGGAGGGAGGTGCGACGCACCTTGCCGGAGCGCCGTCGAATTCTCCCCTCTCCGCGAGGAACGAGCGGGGAGGGGCCGGGGAGGGGCACCGCGCGGGCGCAGGCGGCTGTCATTCGCCGAGCCTCCGCCCTGTCCCTACCCCAACCTCCCCCAGCAGTTTTGGGGGAGGTTGGCGAGGTTTACGAGCCCGGAGGGGGCGCTCCTCGAAGCTGGCCGCAACGCCGGGGATGTCTCCTCGATCGCGTTACGTCGTTGAATCTCTGAATCCTGGCGCCCACATCGGGCGTACGCACCCCGCGCGGCCGTTTACCGCGGGCCGCGGTATCCCCCCAACCCCAATGATCCGTATGAACGCGACCAAACGCTGGCTCTGTGCCGGCACGATGGCGCTGGCGGCTTTTGCGCAGCCGGCGCAGGCGCAGGACACGCGCGCCGACTCGCTCGGCCGCCAGGTGACCGCCCTGGCAGACGAAGTGATGCAGCGGGCCATCGTCCGCTCGCCGGAGCTGGCCACCTTTCTGGGCCTTCCCGGCATGCGCCACGAGGGGCTGACCGACAACTCGCTGGCCGCCATGGTGCGCAACCAGGCCGAAGACGACGCCTTTGCCGCGCGGGTGCTGGCCATCGACCCCGAGCCGCTGGTAGGCCGGCCGGAGTACGTCACGCTGGGCTTTCTTCGCGAGGCCGCGCAGAGCGGCGCGCAGGGGCGCGTGTGCCGCAACGAGCTGTGGGCGGGCGTGAACCAGATGTTCGGCTGGCAGGTGAGCCTGCCGCGCCTGGCGCAGGTGCAGCCCGTGGGCACCGACGACCTGCGGGCCCAGGCGCTCACCCGGTGGCGCGGCCTGGACACGCAGATCGACAACGAGATCGCCAACCTGCGCGAGGGAATGCGCCTGGGCTACACGGCGCCGCGGGTGAACGTGCAGCGGGTGATCCAGCAGATGGAGGAGCTGGTGGCCATGCCGCCCGCGCAGTCGCCCTTTGCCAGCCCCATGCAGCGCGACAGCACGCCGGCGTTCCGCCAGGAGTTCGAGCAGGTGATGGCGAACGACCTGTACCCCGCCGTCCGCCGCTACCGCGACTTCCTGGTCAACGAGTACCTTCCCGCCTCGCGCGAAAGCACGGGGATCGTGGGGAACCCGGGCGGTGAGGACTGCTACCGCGCGGCCGTGCGCAGCTTCACCACGCTGGACGTGCCGGCGCGCGAGATCCACGAGATCGGCCTGCGCGAGATGGACAAGATCCAGAACGAGATGCGCACCATCGCGCAGCGCAGCTTCAACACGACGGACGTCCCCGGCCTGCTGGAGCGCTTCCGCACGGAGCCCCAGTTCCTGTTCCGCACGCGCGAGGAGATCGTGGCGTACGCGCAGGCCGCCATCGACCGCGGCAAGGCGGCCATGCCGCGCTGGTTCGGCCGGCTGCCGCAGGCGGACGTGGTGCTCGAGCCGTACCCGGAGTTCGAGGAGAAGTCCGCCCCCGGCGGCGCGTACGAGACGCCGTCGGAGGACGGCACGCGCCCGGGCAAGTACCGCATCAACACCTACAAGCCCGAGGAGCAGACGCGCGTGGGCATCGAGTCCACCGCGTTCCACGAGAGCATTCCGGGGCACCACCTGCAGCTTGCCATCGCGCAGGAGCGCAGGGACGCGCACATCGTCACGCGCTTCATGGGCAACAGCGGCTACAGCGAAGGCTGGGGGCTGTACTCGGAGCGGCTGGCGGACGAGATGGGGCTGTTCTCGTCGGACATGGACCGCATGGGGCTGCTGAGCAACGAGGCCCTGCGCGCCGCCCGCATGGTGGTGGATCCGGGGCTGCACGTCCTTGGCTGGTCGCGCGACCAGGCCATCGACTACATGCTGTCGCACACGGCCGAGAACCGGCAGGCGGTGGAGAACGAGGTGGACCGCTACATCGGCTGGCCGGGGCAGGCCACCGCGTACATGCTGGGCAACCTGGAGATCCGCCGACTGCGGGCGATGGCCGAGGCCGAGCTGGGCAGCCGCTTCGACATCCGCGCCTTCCACGACCGGGTGCTGGAGAACGGCTCGGTGCCGCTTCCGTTCCTGCGCGAGAACATCGAGCGGTGGATCGCGGCGGAGAAGGCGAAGGGATAAGGGCAGGGAATAGGGAATAGGGAATAGGGAATAGCCTGTTCCGGCCCTGGTGATAGGAAACGCCCCGGCTTCCGTGTGGAAGCCGGGGCGTTTCTGTTGGACGGTGCCCCTCCCCCGGCCCCTCCCCGCTCGTTCCTCGCGGAGAGGGGAGAATTCGATCGTGCTCCGGACGGTGCGGAGTCCGCCCCCTCCGGGCTCGTAAACCTCGCCCACCTCCCCCCAAAACCCCTGGGGGAGGTTGGGTTGCCGACGGACAGGGGTTCGGCGACGAGCATCGAAGTCCGCCCCCTCCGCTCGCTTAGGCTCGCACCTCCCCCAAAACCCTTGGGGGAGGTTGGGTTGGGACAGGACTGAGGCTCGGCGACAGGTAACACACTGACGCCCGAGAGGCCCCTCTCCCCCGCTGCGCGGGAGAGGGGGAGAGTTCGATCCCGCTTCGACAAGGTGCGTCGCACCTCCCTCCCCCACGCAGTTTGTGGGGGAGGGCCGGGGAGGGGGGCGCCCACCATCCCGCACCGATCTTTCCGCAGCGCCAACCTCCCCCAGCAGTTTTGGGGGAGGTGCGAGCCTAAGCGAGCGGAGGGGGCGGACGCCGGACTCGGCCGAAGCGCCCCGCACTCACGCACTCACGCACTCACGCACTTTCGCACTCTCGCACTCTCGCACTCTCGCACTCAGTCCACGTACGTCTCGAAGAACCCGCGGAGCGTGCCGACCGTCCGGCCGCGCTCCTGGATGGTGGCGGCGCCGCGCATCTGTACGAACCAGCGGCGGGTGGGGCGGTTCATGTCCGTCACGTGCACGGCGGCCACGTCCACCGTCACCCGCAGCCCCTGGCGCGCATCCTCGAAGGCGAAGCGGCGGGGGACGCGGATCTGCCGCCCTCCCGCCGCCGCCGTCTGCATCTCCAGGAATTCGATGGCGCCGGGGCGATAGACGCCGCGCACCCCGTCCCCATCCACCAGATACGCGAACAGCCCCTCCGCCGACGCCTCGCCGCCGCGGACCACGCCGTACAGCAGCGACAGCCGCTCGTCCGACGCGGAGCCCCACTCCCACGAGACGTCGCGCCACACGCCCCAGTTGTGGTCGTGGTACGCCTGCGCCCCGCGCACGGGCTCGCACGTGGGAAGGCAGACGGTGCCGTCGGCGCGGGCGTACAGGCCGGGCGTCACGTAGCCGGAAACCAGCTCCGTGCCGCCCAGGTCCGTGGGCGGAAAGTAGCGGCGCGGCGCCGGCCGAACGTGCAGGTCCACGCGCATCCCGCCCGCGTCCGCCGCCACCCGGTACGCATCCCCCTCCAGCCGCACGTACGCCCGCTCGCCGAAGCGCAGGTCCGGCGAGGCGGTGTCGAAGCGCACCTGCTCGCCGGGCAGGTCGCGCGTCAGCGAGCGGTGGGTGCCGTCCGGCTCGCGCACGGTGAGCAGGATGCGCCCGCCCCAGCGGCCCGGGACGCCTACCTCGCCGGCCACCATCAGCGTGGCGTACACCCACCGCCGCTCGTCCAGAACGACGTTGAAGTAGTGCCACTCCGCCCAGGTGCTGTCGCGCACGGGGGGGATGTGGAAGCGGTCGATCTCCCGCAGCAGGGCGGATTGATCCGGCGCGGTCCAGCGGCGGTCCGCGTCGGAGTCCATCCACCGCCCCGACAGCAGGTTGGGCGATGCGCCGGCCGCCCGCGACCGCGACGGGATCTCGCCCGTGGCGATGACGTTCAGCCGCCGCTCGCCGGCGAACAGCTCCACCGGCTTGCCGTCCAGGATGGGGCTGGTGGATACGATGCCGTGCTCGCGCCGCCCGCGCGGCGACTCCAGCAGGTTGCGCTGCAGGAAGCGCGCGTGGTCGATCCCCAGAAAGAGCGACGACACGCCGCCCGCCTTGAGCATCTCCGCGCTGATGCCGGCGGGGACCACCACCACGTCGCCACCGCCCACCAGCTCCCGGTCGCGCGCCTGCTCCAGCATCGCCTCGCCCACGGCCAGGAGGACGACCATCACCGCCACGCCCAGCGCGTAGCCGGCCAGCAGAAAGAGCGCGCGCGCCGGCCGGTTGCGCAGCTCCGCCAGCGCCAGGCGAAAGATCATCGGCCGGCCGGTGCCCAGCGCAGGTCCGTCACCACGGGAAGGTGATCGGTGACGCTCGACGTCTCCGCCGTAAGCCCGTGCCGCGCCAGCCACCGCGCCGACAGGTCGCCTGAGCGAAAGACGAATCCGCCCGCCCACTCCAGCATGGACCGGGTGTACAGCACGTAGTCCAGCCGGCTGGGGATGAACGGCTCCGCCGGGTTCTCCCAGGTGGCCACGGAAACCCCGTCCAGCCCCAGCGGCAGGGCGATCTCCAGCGGCCGCCCGGCCACGTCCATTCCCCGCGACAGCACCTGCAGCGGCTCCGTGCTCCCCACCAGGTTCAGGTCGCCCGCCACCAGCAGCCCGTCCACGGCGCCGGCCAGCACCGCCGCCTGTGCCGCGCGGCGGATCTCCAGCGCCTCGATGCGCCGCAGCCGGTCCCGGGTGCTTCCCGGCGCGCCGGCGCTTTCCAGGTCCATGGTCACCACCATCAGCCGGCGCCCGGCCATCTCGACGACGGCGCCCGTGGCGGGGATGCGGACGTCCAGCCGGCTGCGCAGCCAGTCGACCGCTTGCTCCGGTGCGTCGGCGGGGACCAGGGCGCGGGTGGAGTCCGGGTACGGCAGCTCTCGGTCGAACGGCGCCGACATCACCGGACGCCGGCCGCGCGTGGCGATCACCTCCCGCTGCGAGCCGCCGGACACGCCGTACACCGCGTGCCAGGGCCGGTCGCCGGGGACCATGCGGTTCAGCAGCGCCTCCACCTCTTCCGCGGAATGCCCGCCGGCCACCTCTTCCAGGATCAGCAGGTCGGCGGCCAGGGCGCGGAGAATGGCGCCGTACGGCTCCGGGTTCCGGAAGATCGTCTCCCGCCCCACGTTCCACGACACCACGCGGAACTGCGCCCCCGCCGCCCGCGCCAGCGGGTCCACCGCCCCCTGCCCGCGCGGGACGGGGCGCGCCGCGGGGCGGGCGAGGCTCACCGTAAAGGCCGGGAGCGAGTCCGCCACGGTGCCGTCCGCCGCCATCGACAGCACCCGCGCCGTCATCCGCGCGCCGAACCGCACCGCACCGCCGCGCCGGATGCGCACCTCGAAGGTCCGCGACGCGTGCGACGGCGCGGCGATCACCCCGGCCTGGTACGCGGAGACCAGGCGCGCGGGGTCGGCGCCGGGGCCGTGCATCCGCAGCGCCGTTCCGGCCCGCATCCCGTTGGGCCACACCGGCGAGAACTCCAGCGCCGCGTCCACGCCCGCCACGCCGTGCTCCGCCCATCCCGACGCGGCGTCGCCGTCCGCGTCCATCAGCACCACCAGCGATCCCTCCAGGCTCTGCAGCGCGACCTCGCGGTCCAGCGTCACCAGCAGGTAGACGGCGTCCGCGTCGTGCCGCACCCGCACGCCCCGCGGCGACGGGTGCGGGGAGATCGGGGCGGAATGCCTCGCGGTGGCGCCGTTCCCCGATGCGCCTTCTCCGCCGGCGGCCCAGGGCACGCCCTCCCATTCGCGCGGGCTGCCGTCCAGCACCACCTCGCGTGTCGCCTGTGCGGCCGCCGGGCCCGCCGCGAGCGACGCGACGAGGACGAACAGGCCGGCGGGACGTGCGATGCGCAGGATCATGAAGGGTGGGATTCGGTGGATGTGGGACCGCCGTCGCGCACCACGAGGCCGTCCGCCATCTCCACCCGCCGCCCCGCGCGCTCGGCGACGTGCGGATCGTGGGTGACGATGACCAGCGTGGTGCCGTCGTCGTTCAAGCGCTCGAACAGGCTGATGATCTCGTCGCCCGTGCGGCGGTCCAGCTCGCCCGTGGGCTCGTCGGCAAAGACGATCTCGGGACGGTTGGCCAGCGCGCGGGCAATGGCCACGCGCTGCTGCTCGCCGCCGGACAGGTGCGGCGGCCGGTGCTTCGTTCGATGCCCGAGGCCGACGTACTCCAGCAACTCCCGCGCGCGCTGGCGCCGCTCGCGCGCGGGGACGCCGGCCTCCGCCATCGGCAGCTCCACGTTCTCCGCCGCGGTGAGGACGGCGAGGAGGTGAAAGCGCTGGAAGATGAAGCCCACCCTGCGCAGCCGCAGCGCCGACCGCCGCGTCTCGTCCAGCGCGTAGACCGGTTCGCCGAGGAGCTCGACGGACCCGCTCGTCGGCGGCTCGATGCCGGCCAGCACGTTGAGCAGCGTGCTCTTTCCGCACCCCGACGGCCCCACGACGGCCACGTGCTCCCCCCGCGCCACGGCCAGGTCCACCCCGCGCAGCGCGTGCACGGCGTCGCCCTGGTAGGGGAATTCCTTGATGAGATTCGACGCCTGGATGACGTGCAAGGTCAAGTGCGAAAGTGCGAGAGTGCGAAAGTGCGAAAGTGCGAGAGTGCGAAAGTGCGAAAGTGTCCGATGATCTGGATCTGCGCTGCGCCCGCGGGGGCCCTCACCCGCTCGCTTAGGCTCGCACCCTCTCCCGCAAGCGGGAGAGGGTATAAACGTCACGAACGCCTGTCGTGCGATTCCGAGGCCGCGGTCTGTCTACACGCCGGACCTGCCATGCGCGCAGGCTCGTCCCGGCCCGAGCGGGTGAAGCCCTGTTCGTGTCGCGCCTCGGCGCGAGACAGGGCTTATGGCCGTTCTAGCCCCGGGATTCATCCCGGGGTGCCGCGGCGGGCGACGCGCGCCCGGGATGCCCCGACCGGGTTGGCCACCCGGGGCCCGACCGGGTGGCCATCCGGCGCCCAAGGTGAGCCCCCGAAGAGGATCACCCGATCCGCCCATCCCCATCACTCCGCCTCCTCACGCAGGGCCCGGCCCAGTGGTGTGCGCACCGCGTTCCATCCCGGCAGAAGGCCGGCCAGCGCGCCGACGACGATGACGATGCCGGTCGCCAGGAGCACGCGTCCGGGTTCCCAGGCAAAGAAGGTCATCTTGGCCGGGATGCCGGGAAAGCTCAGGAGGATGCGGTCCAGCCGCCCCGCCATCCACAGCCCCAGCGGCAGCCCGGCCAGGCACCCGATCCCCGCCAGCACCAGCCCCTCCACCACGATGGCCAGCAGCACCCGCCTGCGCCCCACGCCGATCGCCCGCAGCGTCGCGATCTCGCCAAAGCGCTCGCGCACGCCGATGGTGATGATGGTGGACACCAGCAGCGCCGTCACCACCAGCGCGATGCTCCCCAGGATGGTCGCGAGCTGCTGGAAATAGAGCAGCCGCCGGTCCATCTCCGCCATCAGCTCGCGCGTGGAGTACGTCGACACCTCCGGCACCGCGGCGGTAATCCGGTCCGCAAGCGCGTCGTCATCCACCCCCTCGTCCGTGGCCACGCCGAATAGCGAGACCTCGCCGGGGCGGCCGGTGGCGCGCTGCACCTCGCCGATCGGCATGGCGATGGAGCGCTGGCCCTCGTAGTCGTAAAGAAAGTCGGCCACGCCGCTCACCCGGTACGCCCGCGTCTGCCGCGCGCGCCCCAGCGAGACGTCCAGGTCCGCCGCCAGCCGGATGGTGTCCCCTACACTGATCCCCTCGTCCCGCGCCAGGGGCTCGCTGACGGCCAGCTCGCCCGCGCCGGGCTGGCGGCCGTCCACGATGCGGTAGAGGAACTGGGACCGGGGGTCGATGCCGGAGGTGAACAGCGGCTCGCCGGCGCTGTCGCCGCGGGCCAGGTAGAACTGCGCGCCCAGCACGGGAGCCACGGCGCGCACCCCCGGCACCGCCGCGATCCGCCGTCCCACCGCGTCGCCGTCCGCGATCCCCGCCTCGCTGTCGAAGGGCAGGCTTCCGCGCGGGGTGACGCGCAGCGCGTATCCGCTCACCCCCAGCAGTTCGCCGAACGAGCCGGTAAGCCCGCTGGCCAGCATGGTCATGTCCAGCAGCAGCGCGGCGGACACGGCGATCCCCGCCAGCGCCAGCGCCGTCCGCCCGCCGCGGCGGAAGAGGGAGCGCAGGAACGCGGAGACGATCACCGCTCGCCCAGCTTCTGCGGGGCCACGCGCACCACCCGCCACGCCGCCAGCCCGCCCGCCACCGCGCCGAGCGCCAATCCGAGGATCGCGGCGAGGAGGACGATGCGGGGCGTGACCAGCGCGAACTTGAGGGTGCTGTCGTAGACGCTGGCGTAGTAGGCGTTGACGATCTTCGCTACCAGGATCCCCAGCCCCGCGCCCGCCGCGGAGCCCACGACGGCGATGCCGATGGCCTCCAGCACGATGGCGCGGAACACGGTGGATCGGCTGACGCCGATGAGCCGCAGCACGCCCATGTCGCGCTTGCGCTCGTCCACGCGGATCACCATCACGCAGAGAAGAAAGATGGCGCTGGCCAGGATGGTGACGATGCCGATGGCGTCGTGAAAGCGCGAGACCACGGCGAACGTCGCGCTGGTCTGCTCCGCGAGCGCCGCGCTGCCGTACGCCCGCGTGCCGAACGCCACGGATTCGATCCACCGCGCGGCGGAATCCGCGTTGGCGCCGGGGGCCAGGACGACGGCAAAGCGGTCCACGCGGTCGCGGGTGGGGAGCATGGCCTCCAGGTCCGGCAGGTGCAGCCGCACCTCGTAGTCGTTCCGCGCGATGCGGTTGGGGTCCGCCTCGCGCTCGAAGACGCCCGCCACGACGAACGGACGTGCCGGGCCGGTGCCCGCCAGGGCCCGCGCGCGCACGGTGTCGCCCACCGCCAGCGGGATCTCCTCCGCCAGCCGCCGCTCGATCAATATCTCCGGCACCGGCCGCGGCGCGGGCGGACCCGCCGCCTGCAGCACCGCCGCCATCCACATCATCGCGATCAATCGCCCTCCCTTGCCCGCGGGGAAGGTAGCCTCTGCAAAGGTGATGCGGGAGGAGGGGGCCCTCACCCGGCCCGGACCCTCACCCGGCTCGTTCCTCGCCCGCCCTCTCCCGCAAACTGCGCGGGAGAGGGGATAAACGTCGCGAACGGGTCCTGGGGTGCGCTGAATCAGGTGGAATGGTGGCCTCCGCGTCCGCGACGCGGACGCCCTCTCCCCCGCCGGGCCTTTTTGCTCGTTCCTCGCAACGGCCCGGCGACCCCTCCCCCAAACTGCGGGGAGGGGTAGTTGGGAAATCGGAGAGTTGGTCGCGCGTGGTGAAGTTCTCCCCTCTCCGTGAGGAACGAACGGGGAGGGGTCGGGGGAGGGGCGCCCCGCGGGCGCAGTTCGATCTCAGTCGAGGCACCGCCCGACATCACCCAGAACGACGACGGCCCTCCCCCGCGCGGGGAGGGCCGTCGTCATCCATCGACCATCATCCATCCACCAACCTCGTCACCCGCTCACCTTACCGGCGCGTGGTCAGCGAGAGGCGGACGGTGCGCGGGGCGCCGGGGAGGATGTTGTTGTTGCCGTGCGACGTGGCGTAATACCGCTCGTCGAACAGGTTCTCCACGTTCACCTGCGCGTTCAGCAGCGGCGTGATCCGCACGAACACCGCGCCGTCGAACCGGGTGAAGCCGGGGAGGGTGACGGCGTTGTCGATGGCGGCGAACATCCTGGTCTGGTGCAGCACGCCCAGCCCCAGGCCCAGGGAGGGCAGCACCTGCACGCGGTTCCACATCGACACCGTGCGGCGCGGCACCAGCGGCACCTGCGCACCCTCCGGCGCGGCGGCCGTCCGGCTGACGATCTTCGCCCGTTGCTGCGAGAACCCGGCGGTCACCTGCCATGCGTCCGTCACGCTTCCGGAAGCGCCCATCTCCCACCCCGTGGTGCGCGCCTCGCCCGTCTGCACCGTGCGCGTGGGGTCGGCCGGGTCAGGCGCGGAGGTGTTGGTGCGGTCCAGCTGGTAGACGGCCGCCGTAAGCGCCAGGCTGGGGAGCACGTCCCACTTGGCGCCCGCCTCGTAGTTGGTGAACTGCTCCGGCTCCAGCGTCTCCGTGGTGGCCGTCAGCGAGCTGAACTGGTCGCCCGAGCTGGGGAGGTACGACACCGTGTAGCTGCCGTACAGCGACACCGGCTCCACCGGCTTGACGATCAGCCCCGCGCGCGGCGAAAGCAGGTCGTCGCTGCGGTCCAGCGACTCGTCGTTGCGGTTGTTGTGAAAGTCGACCTCGAAGCGGTCGAAGCGCAGCCCCACGATGGCCTGCAGGTGCCGCGAAAGCTCCAGCTGGTCCTGCACGTACACGCCCGCGACCGTCGCCGTGGCCCGGTTGTCCGCGTCCGTCGCGCTCTGCCGGAAGGTGATGGGCGTGGTGACCGTCGGGCTGCCGATCGGCGCCGTGATGGACGTGGTCGCGTCGTTGTAGTAGCCGGTGTTGCGGAAGTTCTCCGTCTCCTGCCGGCCGATCTCCGCGCCCGCCAGCAGCGTGTGGCGCACGCCGCCCGTGCTCATCCCCCAGGTGAGGTCCGTCTGGTTGAAGAGGTTGCGGCGGTCGGTGGCGTTGCTGTAGGCGCTCAGCGTGACCATCGACCCGTCCGCGTTAACCGCGCCCGGAAAGCTGTTCTGGTAGAACTTGTCGTAGCTGGTCCAGCGGCTGCGGTTGCGGATGGTCAGCCCGCCGATGCCGTGCTCGATGAAGGCGGTGGCAGACTGCACCTGGGCCTCGGACAGGCTGAGGTCGGGGTTGCCGAAGAAGGTGTGGATGTCGGCATCCGACGGGCGCCCCTGGAACGAGGGGATGCCGCGGTCCACCGTGCGCTCGTCGTTGAAGTACTCGTACCCCGCGCGCAGCGTGGTGCGCGAGCCCAGCGCCACGGCCAGCGTGGGGTTCAGCCCGAAGCGGCGCAGGCCGAACTCGTCGCGAAAGCCGTCCGAATCCTCCCACACGGCGTTTAAGCGGGCGGCCACGTTGGCCCCCAGCCCCTGCCCCACGTCCAGCATGCCGCGGCGGTGCGCGTACGACCCCGTCTCCAGCGTAAGAGCCCACGTCGGCGCCCACTGCGCCTCGCGGGTGACGCGGTTGATGACGCCGCCGCCGCCGCCCCGGCCAAAGATCATGGCGTTGGAGCCCTTGAGGGCCTCCACCCGCTCGGTGTTGTACAGGTCGCGCAGGTACTGCGCGTCGTCGCGCACGCCGTCCACGAAGAAGTCGGCGGTGGAGCTGTTGCCGCGGATCGTCGGTGCGTCGCGGTGCCCCTCGCCCTGCCCCATGGTGATGCCGGGGACGTAGCGCACCACGTCGGCCATGGACTGCATCGACTGGTCGGCGATCAGCTCGCCCGTAACCACGCTCACCGACTGCGGCGTGTCGCGCAGCGGCGTGTCGGTCTTGGTGGCGGTGGTGGTGCGGCGCGCCGCGTACCCCACGCTGCGCGAGGCCACGACGGTGAGCGGCGTGAGCGTGTGGGCGCCGCTGGCGCTCCCCTCGCCGCGCGCCACCAGCGCCGTCTCGCCGTCGGCGAACTGCGCGGCCAGCCCGGTGCCCGCCAGCAGCTGCCGCAGCGCCTCGGGCGCCGTGAGCGCGCCGCTCACCGCGCGCGACTGCACGCCGGCGATGGCCGGGATGTCGGCCTGCACGCGCACCGCCGCCTGCCGCGAGAACGCCCGCAGCGCGTCGTCCAGCGGCTGCGCGGGGATGTTGAAGCGGATGGAGGCCGTGGTGTCGCCCGGCACGGGCGCCAGCGCCGAAAAGGCCAGCATCGAACGGGGCGCCTGGGCCGCGGCCTGCGTGCCGCAGAGAAGGCATCCGGCACCGAGAACAGTCAGCAGTCGCATGAGCGAGCAGGATCAGCAGGTGGTGTAGATGAGAACGATTCTCAACATCATACACGCTGCTCGTCGGGTGCGCAAGAAGCGAGTTTGATGCGATGATACGCCTCGCCGCCACCTGCCTGGTGATCATGGATCAACAGGTTGTACCCCAACGATTTGAAGCCCCGCTCGGCACATGTGGCCAGGCAGGGCTTCGATCGTGAGCGACGGGAGGCTGGTCCCAGGTGGACGGATGTCTCCGGGCTCAGGCGCTACCGGGCTCGGTTCAGCACAGGGACTGGCCGCACATCGGCTCCTGCGGCTCCACCTCCACGTAGTAGGTCGCCGACGTAGCGCTCGCGCCGTTGGAAGTCACCGTCACGCGAAGATACAGCTGCGTCGCGTACCGGCCGACCATGCGCGTATACGTCTTGGTCGTCGCCCCGTTGCTCCACGTGCTTCCGTTCAGCGAATACTGCCACTGGTACGTGTAGGTCCCGTTGCCGCCGGTGGGGTTGGCGGTCCAGGTGTTGGAGGTGCCTCCCAGCACGTAGTCCGGGCCGCTGATCGTCACGCCAAGCGGCTGAGAGGAGCCGATGCGGACGATCCCGTATCCGAAGTAGTCGTCGCGTCCCGCCGTGCCGCGGTCTTCGGCGGTGGAGAAGAGATGGTTGACGATCTGCTGGTTGGTCCAGGTGGGGTTCTGCGACTTGAGCAGCGCGGCAACGCCCGTCACGTGCGGAGCCGCCATCGAGGTGCCGCACAGCACGCCGTAAGTGTTGATCCCGATGGTGCTGTTCGCGGAGAACGGCGCCGAGATGTCCACGTGCGAGCCGTAGTTGGAGTAGCCGCCGCAGCCGGTGGTGCCGCTGGCGGCGAACGACTTGTTGCTGTTCACGCCTGACACGGCGACCACGTTGGTGTACGCGGCGGGGTAGAAGCCGCTGACGTTGCTGAGGTTGTTCCCCGCCGCCGCCACCAGCACGATGCCGGCGCTCCACGCGTTGGCCACCGCGGTCGCCATGCCGGCGTCGTAGGTGGTTCCGCCCAGGCTCATGTTGATGATGTGGGCGTTCCAGATCCCGGCGTTGATCCCCGCGGTGATCTCGTCGATGGCGCAGCTGTACGAGTCGCAGGCGGCATATATGAAGGTGTTGGCGCCCGTGATCCCCGGCGCCACGCCCACCACGCCGTCCGTGTTGTTGCGCGCCGCGACGATCCCCAGCACGTGCGTCCCGTGCCACACCAGGCCGTCCTCGCACCCGCCGTAGTAGTAGTCGCCGGCGCAGTTGGCGGTGGGGACGGCCGGAAGGTCCACGTGGTTCTGCTGGTGGCCCGTGTCGATGATCTCGATCTTGGCGCCCGAGCCGGTGTTGGTGGCCCAGAACGTCGGCGCGCCCACCATGGTGATGCCCCACGGCGTGGTCTGCGCCTGCAGCGACAGGTACTGGCGCGGCTCCACGAAGTCGATCAGCGGGTGCCGCGCGATCTCGGCCGCCGCGGGCCCGGACATCCGCACGCGCGCCGCGCCGATGGCGTCCAGCAGCTCCAGCACCTCCACGCCGTTCCGCTCCAGCAGCTCCAGCCCGGCCCGCACCGTGCCCGCCGTCACCGCGCCGCGGTTGCCCGTCTCCAGGGCGCGCGCGCTGCCGGGCTCCTTGAACGCCACCACGGCAAAGCCGCCGACGGACGCGACCACCTGCTCCAGCGCGGCGGGGTCGCGGTCCCAGGAGCGCTGCGCGGGCGGAAGGTCGATGCGAACCGCCGGCACGTCACGCGGCGAGCGGCCGCCGGCGCTGAACGATGGCGCGGATTCGCCGTTCTCCAGCGGGAGCCCGGGCGAGACGGGCAGGTCCGAGCACGCGGCCGCCGCTGCCAGCAGCAGCACCGACCGGGCGACCGCCACAGCCTTTTGTACTTGCTTCATGGGTGATACCTCACACGGGGGGGATGGGGGATTGCAGCGTCCAGGCGCCAATCTCCCCGACCTGCAGTTCCGGGGAGGAACGGCGGGGAGGGTGGAGTGAGATCCGGATGGCGCTGTTTGTTTATTCACATTATGTCGGATGATGATATCCGTCAAGCCCACCTCCGGCTCCCCCGAACGAGTCGAGATGTACCGGTCCCGACCCGTTGTCCGGCAGCGCGGGTGCCGCGGCCACCAGCAGCACGGACCGGGCGAGCGCCACGGCCTGTCTCATCGGATTCATCGGTGGTTCCTCCAGCGGCGGGATGGGTGATGCGGCTCCCCGGGCGCACCACTCGTCGCCGGCGCGTCCCGAAGAGGTGGATCCAAGGACGGCGCCAATGATGAGGGATCGGCGGACGACGGGCGTCGCGGGGGCGCCCGGTCGGGGAGCGTACGGCGGCCGCGGTGTCAGCTCGCGCCGGATGCCGCGTTGGGAAGGCGCAGGGTGAAGGTGCTGCCTTCGCCCGGGGTGCTGCGGAGGGTGAGGTCGCCGCCGAGGAGGCGGGCGAACTCGCGGCTCAGGGCCAGGCCCAGCCCCACGCCCCCCTCGCGGCGCGTGGTGGAAGGGTCCACCTGAAAGAAGGGCTCGAACACGCGGTCGTGGAGCTCCGGGTCAATTCCGGGGCCGGTGTCCGTCACCTCCAGGACGGCTTCGCCGCCGTCGCGGTGCAGGCGCACGGTTACGCCGCCGCGCTCGCTGAACTTGACGGCGTTGCCCACCAGGTTGGTGAGGATCTGCCGCACCATCCCGGGATCGGTCTGCACCCGCAGGTCGTCCGGCGCCTGCACGTCCAGCGACAGCCCGCGCGCGTCCGCGGCGCCGCGCAGCGACTCGCAGACGTCGCGCACCAGCGCGGCGAGCGCTACCGGCTCCGGGCTGGCGTGCTTGCTCCCCGCCTCTACCCGCGCCACGTCCAGCACCTGGTCGATGAGGGCCACCAGGTGCTCGCGGGCGCCGCGCATGCGCCCCAGCGCCTCGCGCTGCTGCGGGGTGATGGGTCCGTAGATCTCCTCCTCCAGCAGGCTGCTGAAGCCGGCCAGCGCGTTGAGCGGGGTGCGCAGCTCGTGGCTCATCATCGCCAGGAACTCGCTCTTGGCCCGGCTGGCGGCCTGCGCGCCCTCGTACAGCCGCGCGTTGCGCACGGCCACCGCCGCCTGGCCGCCCAGCAGCGCCAGGGTGGACAGCTCCTCGCGGCTGAACGGCGGGCTCCCCGGCCCGCGCACCACTCCCAGGATCCCCAGTCGCTCGTCGCCCGCGCGCAGGGGAACGATGGCGGAGTGCTCCACCCCCACCCGCTGCATCCACGCCGTGCCGGGGTGCGCCGGCTCGTCCGAGGCGGAGAACACGCGGGGGCCGCCCGCGCGGAACGCCTCGTCCGTCAGGCTCTCCGCCGAGGGGCCCGCCATCCCCCGCAGCGGCTCCAGCAGCCCCGACGCCACCGCCATCCGCACCTCGCCCCCCCGCTCGCCGGACAGGAGGGTGAGCCCGGCGCCGTCGGCACCGACCAGCTCGCCGGCCAGCGAGACCATCCGCTCCATCACCTCCGCCGGGTCCAGCGTGGACGACAGCACCTCCGCCGCGCGCAGGAGGGCGCGGTTCACCTCCGCCCGCTCGCGCTCGCCGGCGTACAGGCGCGCGTTGTGGACGGCCAGCGCGGCGGAGTCGGCGAACGCCTCCAGCAGCCGCGCGTCGTCGGGGCCAAAGCCGCCGCCGCGGTCCACCACGCCCAGCACGCCCAGCGCCTCGCCGTACGCGCGCACGGGCACCAGAAGCAGGTTGCGGGCGCCCACGCGGTGCATCATGGGCAGCAGGGGGCTGGTGGCGGGGAGCAGCTCCAGCGCGTTGAACAGCTGCGTCCCCTCGCGCAGCACGATCTCCGCGGCCGAGCCCTGCAGCGGAGTGCGGGTGCCGTCCATCTCCCCCAGCAGCCCCAGGGCGGGGGAGACGAGGATCTCCTCGGCCTCCGGCGCCTGCGCGGCGAAAAAGCTGCCGCGCGCCCCCAGCAGCTCCATGGCGTTCTGCGCCGCCAGCCGCAGCACGTCCTCCGGCTCCAGCGATGAGACCAGCGCGCGCCCCATCTCGCGCAGCGCGCGGCTCTCCTCCTCGCGCAGGGCGGCGTTGGCGGCCGCGTGCTCGGCTTCCCTCGTCCGCTCGATGAGGGCGCGCTCCAGCTTGAGCCGCTCGGTGATGTCGTAGAACGCCACCATCCCGCGCTCCACCCGCCCCGCCGCGTCGCGCAGGGGAACGCCGGAGGCCAGCACGGTGCGCTCGGAACCGTCCGGCATCCGCAGCACCAGCTCCACCTCGCGGGTAGCCTCGCCCGCCAGGGCGCGGGCAAGGGGCAGGTCGCGCGTGGGGAACGGCTCGCCCGTGGGGCGAAAGATCTGCCAGCGCGCCGCGTACTCGCGCACGTTCTCGGCGGCCAGCTCGTCCGGCCCGCGGCCGGAAAGGGCCACGGCGGTGGGGTTGACGTACGTAAGGCGTCCGGAGGGCGCGTCGGCGACGACGACGCCCATGGGCAGGGTGTTCAGCACGTCGTACAGCGCCCGCCGCTCCGCCTCCACGCGGTGGCGGCCCTGCACCAGCGCGGTGACCTCCACGGCCAGGATGAGCAGGTAGCGAACGCCCTTGCCCCCGTCACCCTCGATGGGCTTGATGGTGAGCCGGAACCAGGCGGGTCCGCGGTCGAAGCCGTGGTACTCGAACTGCTCGCTTTCGTACGGGCGGCCCGTGTCGCGCACCCGCTGCAGCATCGGCCCCACCCCGCTCTCCTCGTACGCGGGAAGGATCTCGGCCATGGTGTGGCCCACGATGGCGCCGGGCCGGTTCCACGGCTCGTCCAGCAGCTGCGAGTACGCCTCGTTGGCCTCCAGCACCTCCAGGGTGCGCGCGTCCACCAGCGCCAGCGACACGGGTGCCCCGGCCACGATCTCCGTGAGCCGGTGCTCGCGCTCGGCCAGGGAGCTGTGCGCCTCCACGACGCGCCGCTGCAGCTCCTCCATCTCCGCCTGCGCCGTCACGTTGCGCAGCCGCACGCGCAGGTCGCCGCTCTCCAGCGGCTCGGCGCCCACCTCCCACACGTGCGTCACCTGCGGCCGCCGGTCGAAGCGGAAGAGGATGGCTTCGCGCGTGGCCATGGCGCGGCGCAGCTCCCCCGCCTCGGGCACCTGGTCCCAGCCGGGGATGGCGTCCCAGAAGGTCTCCACCCCCTCGCGGCCGCCCAGCAGGTTCAGGATCTCCAGCATCGAGGCGTTGGCGTACTGAAACCGCCACTCGGGCGAAAGCACGGCCACGCCGTCGCGGGCGCGGCCGAACTGCGCTTCGTGGTCGTGGATGCGTGCCTCGGGGGTCGGGCTCACGGGCTGTGCGCGGGGGTGGTGGGGCCGGTGTTTTCGCGGTGTGGCCGGGCGGCAAGATCACGGCCAGAGGGAGTGCGTGGGTGAAGGGGTGAACGGGTGGAGGGGTGAACGGGTGAACGGGTGAACGGGTGAACGGGTGAGCGGGTGAGCGGGTGAGCGGGTGAGCGGGTGAGCGGGTGTGGGCAGGGCGGCGACCGGAGGGGCGTCACCGGATCAGGCGACACCGTCTCAATCGCCCGGCTCGTAGAGATG
>DASQBH010001028.1:0-7558 GCA_035635315.1 Longimicrobium sp. | reverse complement strand
CGGTCAGCGGTGCCGCCGCGGCCGCCGCTTCGGCCGCCGCCGCCGCCACGTCCTCTTCCTGGTCCACGCGCGCGAAGCCGACGACGTGGTGCGGCGGATCCGTCCGCATGCGCACGGCCAGGTTTTCGCGCGCGTCGCCGCTGCGCAGCCGCACGATCACGTCCGCATCCACCCCCGCGGCCTCGAAGCCGGCGATCTGCCACCTGCCCGCCGGCACCAGGCGCGACATGGCCCGGTCCACCGCCTGCTCCATGCGGTTGGCCACGAACTCCGGCGAGCCCTCGCGCCGCAGCACTTCGATGGCCCCCGCGCGGTCGCCGGCGGCCAGGCGCTCCACCACCGCGGCTGCGCGGCGGGCGTTGGGGTGGGAGTCGGGGATCGGCTGCGGATCGAGCTCCCGCTGCTGCTGGGCCGCCAGCGGCAGGGCCAGCGCGAGCGCCAGTGGCACCGCGAAACGTGAAAGGATGGACATCGGTGATTTCCCGCGGATCGAAGGGTGGATTGGCGCGCGCGAACCGTTCCGCGCGACTCCAGTCCATCCGATGCCGCCGCCCCACCGGACGGTTGCCTGATGTACTCCGTGATTGTATACAATGAGGAACTCGCCCCCGGTCACCGGTACGGGGATGCGGCTCCGGCAACAGATTTGGCCTCACACAGAGTCAACAGAGTCAACAGAGTGAAGTCCCGGCGAGAAGATCCATCTTCGTACAAGACCGATGTTCGCGGATGAGCTGCGACACCCGTCGCGCGGCACGAGAAAACTCTGTTGACTCTGTTGACTCTGTGTGAGGCCGTTCTTTTAGTGGATTGGCACGAGACCAGAGGCGGATGCTGATGGCGGCGCGGAAGGATCCCTACGATGTGCTCAAGGCGATGGTGGTGCGCGGTCACATCGCGCCGGGGCTGCGGCTGACGGAGAACGACATCGCCGCGCGGATGGGCGTGAGCCGCACCCCCGCCCGCGAGGCGCTGCGCCGCCTGCACGCCGACGGGCTGCTGATCGTCACGGGTACCGGCCGGCGGACGGAGCTGGCCGTGGCCCCGCTCACCCGCGACGACCTGGTGGAGGTGTACGAGGCCATGGCGGCGCTGGAGGGGATGGTCGCGCGGCGCGTGGAGCGGCTGTCCGCGGGGGAGCGGCGCGCGCTGGCGGCCCGCATGCGCGCCGCGGAGCTGGAGCTGGAGGCCGCCGCGAAGGCCGATCCCGGCGCGCACGACCGGCTGTTCGAGCTGCACAACACCTTTCACCGCGAGCTGGTGGATACAGCCGCGGGGCAAAGGCTGCGCGAGCTGCTGGCCGTCGTGGCGCCGCAGGCGGACCGCTACGAGTGGATGTACGCGCCCATGGTGGGCCCCGACCACACCGCCACCTTTACCGAGCACCGCGCCATCCTGGACGCCGTCCGCGCCGGCACCGCCGACGAGGCGGAGGCCGCCGTCCGCGCCAACTGGCTCAACAGCGCCACCCGCCTGCTCGCCGCGCTGGACCGCTGGGGCGCCCGCGGCGGCTGGATCCTGCCGCCGGAGAGCGAGTAGCCCCGCACGCCTGCCGGCGAGGGTGTTGCCAGCCCCCCAAACCGAAAACGTGCGCCACGCGGAACCCGAACCTTCACAATTACTTGCGCGCGACCGAAGGATCTCCTCTCGGCGGCCTCGAGGCTGGATTCACGCCGTCCATCCAGCCCCGCGGTTCTGCCGGCGAGATCCTTCGGTCGGCGCCAGAGCCCGTCGTGCGAGCAGGTCGTGGCGCGGCGCCTCCCTCAGGAAATCAAATTTGAGGCAGGTCAAGCAACCGCTTCTCGCGCCGGTCCGCATCATCCCTTCTGGCCCCCTGGACCCTCAGGATGCATTCTTCGCATCCACGCCGCTTCTCCAGCCTCCGCGGCGGTTCCCCACGCCGATGCACACGATGACAACCATCCGCCGCTCGCTGCTCCTGGCGTTCGCGACCCTGGCTGCCGCTCCGCTCGCCGCCCAGCCACGGCCCGCCGTCACGCCCGCCGTGCGCCCCTACGTCGCGATCGATGCGCCTGTCGTGGCGCTGACGCACGTGCGCGTGGTGGACGGCACGGGGGCGCCGGCGCGGGACGACCAGACGGTCGTGGTCAGCGGCGGGCGCATCCAGGCCGTGGGCCCCCGCGGCGGCACGGCCATCCCCCGCGGCGCGCGGGTGATGGAGCTGCGCGGGCACACGGTGATCCCCGGCCTGGTCTCGCTGCACGAGCACACCTACCTGGGGGGGCTGCGCGAGACCGTGCCGATGAACGCCAGCGCGTACCTGTACCTGGCGTTCGGCGTCACCACGACCATGACGGCGGGGAGCCAGCTGGCGGAGCAGGAGGTGGAGCTCAAGCGCGCCGTCGACGCGGGAGAGATGCCGGGGCCGCGGCTGCACATCGCCGGCCCGTACATCGTGGCCGGGGCGCGGCGCACGGGCCCGTTCCGCGGCATCGACTCGCCCGAAGAGGCGCGGCGCTTCGTGGACGAGTGGGCGGGGCAGGGCGCCACCTGGTTCAAGGTGATGAGCGGCCCGCGCGACGTGCTGCGCTGGACCCTCGACGCGGCGCACGCGCGGGGGCTGCGGGTGACCGGCCACCTGTGCGCCGTGACCTTTGCCGACGCGGCAGAGATGGGGATCGACGCCCTGCAGCACGGCTTCATCACCGACAGCGAGCACGTGCCCGGAAAGCAGCCGGACGTGTGCCCGCGCGGCAACCAGCGCGCGCAGGCGGACGTGGACGTGGCGAGCCCGGCGGTGCGCGAGAGCATCCGCCGCATCGTGGCCAGCGGCACGCCCGTGGTCAGCACCCTGGGCGTCTACGAGTCGTTCGTCCCCGGGCGGGCGCGGCTGGACCCGCGGGCCATGGAGATGCTGGCGCCGGACGCGCGCCGCGAGATCGAGGCGAACCACGCGGGGCTCGCCACGTCGGCGTTCAACGTCCCGGAGGGGCTGCTGGCGAAGATGATGGAGTGGGAGCGGCTGTTCGTGGCCGCGGGCGGGCTGTTGGGCGCGGGCTCGGACCCGTGGGGCACCGGCTATCTTCCCGGCTTTGGCAACCTGCGCAACTACGAGCTGCTGGTGGAGGCGGGGTTCTCGCCTGAGCAGGCGATCGGCATCCTGACGCTGAACGGCGCGCGCATTCTGGGCGAGGAGGATCGCATCGGCTCCATTGCGCCCGGCAAGGCGGCGGACCTGGTCGTCATCCGCGGCGATCCCGTCGCCACCCCGTCCGCCATCTACGAGGTGACGACGGTCTTTCGCGACGGCGTCGGCTACGACTCCGCGCGGCTGCTCGACTTCGCGCGGGGCAAGGTGGGCGTGTTCTGAGGCGGGAGCTGGTCGTCTACGTAATCCGGAAATAGAAGCCATGACTTCCTGAGGGAGGCGCTGCTCTACGCTTGCCCTACCGGGAATTCGGCGCGCCGACCGAAGGACCTCGCCAGCAGCACGATGAGGCTGGTTCCGAGCCCTGAACTGGCCCCTGCGCGCCCGAAACAAGGTCCTTCGGTCGCGCGCCGGAGTCATCACAGGCGGCAGGTTCTTCGCGAGCGCTCCCTCAGGAAGTCACGGTTCTTTTTTGCGGATTCGTATCAGAAGGTGTTGCGGTAACTGAAAAGTCACCGCGCACTCCAATCTGTCATTTCGAAGGAGCGCCGCGCGGAACCCATCCCCGCGACAAACCCGGCGCGCGACTGAGAAATCTACTCTCGGCATCCTCGTGGGCTGCCGGAGCGCCCCGGGACCCATCCGGCTGTGTCGCCACTCGCTCCCGGATCCTTTCCCGGGGCGGTCAGGGCAGGGCGGACTCGCCGGCGGATGGATCGGGGTAGTCGACCCACCCCAGGCCCCCGCAGCTCTGGCAGAAGTCGGTGCGCGTCTTACCATCCGCCTGCCGTTCGAACCCGCCGGCGCCGCCGCACGCGGTGCAGCGGCGGGTGCCCGCGGGCGGATCCGGCACCAGCGGCGCGAGCCCGGGAGTCATGCGTGACGCCTGCTCCAGCACGGCGTAGAGCGTAAAGGAGTCGGTCTCGGGCTCGGTGGGGTGGAAGAGGGTGTCGCGGTCCATCCGCAGCACCGTGCCGTCGGGACGCAGCGCCCAGGTAAAGATCAGGTCCGCCCAGAGCGGAAGCGCCCCCAGCTCCTCCTTGCACACACGCGTAGGCCAGGCACCCGGGTGCCACGCCTCCCCCGGCGCAGGCCCCAGGGCGTCGATCTGACGCTGGATCTCGGCGGAAATCTCCGCGGACGGCGTACGCATCGGCATGGGTTCGACTTTCCGGGGTCGGCCGGCATCCTCAGCCGAAACGCTATCCGAACCGCCGGTTGGGGAGGCTGGGGTCCAGGTCCGCGTCCACGGCGGCGACGCCCTCGGCGCGGAACTGCTGCTCCAGCCCGTGGACCACGGCGAGGGTCACCTCGCGCAGGTGCTCCAGGTTCCCGTACCGCCCCTCCACCGCCACGTCCAGCAGCTCGCCCAGCCGCGCTGGCGTCTCCGGCATCGACCGCGCCTCGGGGATGAAGCGCGCGAAGGTGGTGAGCGGCTGCTGGTTGAGGAACGAGAGGGTCACGATGACGTGCATCACGCAGTCGGAGAACAGCAGCGGAATCGCCTCCCGGTCCTGTTCCTCGATGGCGCCGAGCACTTTCCCGGACGCCTCCTGCACCTCGATGAAGCGCCGGGCGGCCCGGGCCAGGAACTGCGCCCGCGGGTAGCGGATCCCGTCCACCTGCCGCGCCACCCGCTCCACGAGCTCCGGATTGTACAGGGGGAGGAGGGGAGCCGCGCCCGCGAGGAACCAGCCCGCGGCGACGGAGGCGTACCGCTGCACGTACGCCTCTTCTGTCACGTACTCGGCCTCCACCAGCATCCCGTCGACGATGCGCTGCAGGTACGGGTCCTCGTCGGGCCCCGGCATCGTCCGAAGAAAGACGACCAGTTCCAGGTCCGAGTACGCCCAGTCGTCGCCGCGGGCAAAGGAGCCCGTGGCCGCCACCGCCAGCAGCCCGTCGCCTAACCTTCGCCGCCACAGCGGGATCAGCCGCTGCGCCACGGCCTCGCGCTCCGCCCGCGTGTGCTGCCTCAGGCTCCGGGGACCCGCGTCGCCTCCGTCCCGGCCGGGGCGCACCTAATCGTCCAGGAACGGCGAGGGCTTTTGCGGGCGCGGGCCCAGCAGGCCGATGGCCGTGTGGATGTGGCGCGCGGCTTCGCGGCCGTCGTCGTCCCGGCGCAGCACGCGCTCCGCCGTGTCCAGCGCGTCGTGGATGCGCTTCCGCGTGTCTTCGTCCAGCTCGCTCCCGTCCACGGCGCGGATCAGGGTCGGTATCCTGTCCGCCAGCTGGTCGGCGTACGTGGGGCTGTCCCCCACCCGCAGGGCCTCCGCGTGGGCGGCGGAGAGCCGGCGATGCAGATCTTCGGTCATCGTCTCACCTCCTGCGGCGATGCAACTCTCACGCAGACGCGGGCGGGACGGCGGCTTTCCGGCAGAAGCCGTCAATCGCCATCGAGAGCGACATCACCCTCGGCTTCCGCGGCACGCGCGCGGGCCGCCGCCCGGTTCTGGCCGCGGTAGAACCCGCCCATGAACGCGACGGGGCGTACCCTGGTGCGCCTGCGGGCAGCCTCCAGAATGGGGCTGCGCTTGTCGCCGGCGTTCATCTCGCCCGTCTCGCGGCTTTCCAGCCGCGCCGCCACGTACTCGCCCAACGGTGCGTCAGGCCACTTCTTGAACGACTTGCGCCCGATGCGCGGGACGAACACGTCGGCGTCCGGCTCCGCCACCTCGCGCAGCGCTTTGGCCTCGGCGCGGCGGAACGCGCGGTGCGCCTTGGCCCGGCGCACCGAGATCCGCTTGTGCGCGGACCCGCGCGACTCGGCGACGGTGTTGCGTCCGTCCCTGGCGTAGCTGAGCTCCTTCTTTTCCTGCGGGGTCAGGCTTCGCTTGCTCATCGATCGTTCGGACCCGGATCGGAATGGATGGGATGCATCCCGGTGGTGACACGCGGCGTCACGCCGCGTAAAGGGCGAGCGCCTGCCGCAGGCGCTGCCTGTCGAAATATATCCAGGAGATCGCACCCTGCACCACAAGCCCCTCCGCTTCCGGGTTGCGCACCACCCGCCGCAGCGGGAGGCCGTCGCCGGCCTGGAATGGGCGGACGGCTCCGCCCCCGGACGGCGACGCTCCCGGCAGAAGCCGCCTACCGGCTGAGCGTGCCGGAGCGCGTCTCGTAGCCGGCCACGCGCGTCCAGGCGTGCGTGGCGCCCACCGGGCGGATGGCCCAGAAGTCGAAGTCGGCGTACTGACGATCGCCCGCGGCGTTCAGCGCCGTCCATCCGGTGGTGCCGTGGTAGGCGCCCGCCGCCTGCACGAACCGCGTCGCCAGCGAGTCCACGTCCACGTCGTCGGGCGAGGCCAGGTACGCCAGCGCGGCCACCCACGTCGCGTCGTACACGGCCAGCGCAAAGGCGTCCGGCGGGCTCCCCGCGCGCTGCTGAATGCGGGTGGCCACGGGCTGCCAGTTCTGCTGCGCCGAAAAATCCAGCCCGAACAGCGCCGACGGAAAGCCCACCCTCTCCGCGAACGCCACGGCCGCAGGGCGCCCCGTGAGCGCGGCGCTCTGCGCGATGCCGTCGGCGCCGTACCAGCGCACGGAGGCCAGCACCGAGTCCGCCGCCGCCGCCGCGAAGATGTCGGCCACCTCGTCGAAGCCGGCCAGGTACACGCCCACCTCCGACGCCGGCCGCGTGGCGAGCGCCGCCCGCACCTGCGTGCCGATGGTGCCCACCGTCGCGGCAAAGCTGGTGGTCGTGGCGGGGTAGCCCACCCCGGCGGACACGGTGCCGCCCCGCGCCGTGAACGCGGCTCGCGTGGACGTGTGCAGCCCCTGGTTCCCCGCGTCTCCGCGCCAGACGGGGATCACCGTGCGGATGCCGTCCGACCACATCAGCGCCGCGCTGGCCACGCCCTCCAGGCTGTCCGCCGCCGTAAAGCGGAAGATGCGGTCGCCCGCGAGGGCCAGGGAGCCCGCCGTGCTGGACTGGCTCACCACGATGAGCGGGTTCTGGTCCACGTACTGCTTGATGGCGGCCAGCTCCGCGCTGCTCTGCGGCCCGATGATCAGCTGCACGCCGTCCGCCCGCAGGTCCTGCACCTCCGCCAGCGCGATCGCGGGGTCGAGCTTGGTATCCCGCACGTCCGCGCGAAAGGTGATCTCGCGGCCCGCGGCGTAGCGGTTGGCGTCTTCGACCGCCAGCTCCATCGCCGCCTTGCTGGTCACCCCCAGCGACATCCAGTTGCCGGTGAGCGAGAAGATCCCGCCGATGGTGACCTCCTCGTCGTTCGATCCGACGGGGTCGTCCTGGCACCCCGCGGCGCCGAGCAGCGAGAACGCAACCGCGGTGATTCCCAGCGCCCGGCGGGCGAGGGAGGGACACACAAAGTTCCTGGATTCCACCGGGTTTTCCTTGCTGTACGGGGGGAAGGCTACCGGAGTCGAGTTGCGGAGGCCCAAAGATACGTGAAAGCAGGTGGTTGCGCACAGGGTGCTTACGTGCGG
>DASQBH010001027.1:0-2845 GCA_035635315.1 Longimicrobium sp. | reverse complement strand
CCCCTGTTCCGCCTCGACGCGCCGACCACCGTGCAGGAAGTCTCCCGCGCCTGCGAGGTGACGGCGGCGGATTGGAAGTAGAAGGCCCGGCAAAAGACTGGGGGGTACAGAGGAACAGACAACAGCCAGAGGAACAGAGGAAACCTGGGTTCACCTCTGTTCCTCCGGCTTTTGTCTGTTCCTCTGTACCTAACAGTTTTCCGGATTTCCACTTTCGCACTTCGCACTTTCGCACTTTCGCACTTTCGCACTCTCGCACTTCAGGCGGTCGCGCACTCTTCCCCCGGATTCACGAACCGGTCCGCCTCCACCGCGTGCTGGCGGTCGTGAAGGGCGCGGTAGACGCCGCCCAGCAGCATCAACTCCGCGTGGGTGCCGCGTTCGACGATGCGGCCCTCGTCCAGTACCAGGATCTGGTCGGCGCCGCGGATGGTGCTCAGGCGGTGGGCGATGACGAAGGTGGTGCGCCCCCGCCGCAGCCGGTGCAGCGCCTCCTGGATCATCGCCTCGCTCTCGCTGTCCAGCGCGCTGGTCGCCTCGTCCAGGATCAGGATGCGCGGGTCCGCCAGCAGCGCGCGGGCAATGGCGATGCGCTGCCGCTGCCCGCCGCTCAGCCGGATCCCCCGCTCCCCCACCACCGTGTCGTACCCGTGCGGCAGCCCGCGGATGAAGCCGTCCGCGTGCGCGGCGCGCGCCACCCGCTCCACCTCCGCCCGCGTGGCGTCCGGCCGCGCGAAGCGGATGTTCTGCGCCACCGTGCCGTCGAACAGAAAGTTGTCCTGCAGCACCACGCCCAGCTGCGCCCGGTACTCGTGCAGCCGGAGCGCCGCGAGGTCGCTACCGTCCACCGTCACCCGGCCGGACCGCGGACGGTTGAAGGCCATCACCAGCGAGGCAAGCGTGCTCTTGCCCGAGCCGCTGGCGCCCACCAGCGCCGTCGTGGTCCCCGCGGGAGCGTCGAAGGAGATGCCGCGGAGGACGGGCGCGCCGCCGCCGTAGGCGAAGCCGACGTCGTGGAACGCCACGTCGCCGCGCAGCCGCGGGACGGGGAGGGCGCCGCGGTCCTCGTCGTCTTCCGTGGGCGCGGCCATCAGCTGGCGGATGCGGTCCAGCCCCGCGAACGCCTCGCTCAGCTGCGTCGACAGCGCGGCGATGTCCATCACCGGCGCCATCAGCAGCCCGGCGAAGGAGACGAAGGTGATCAGCTCGCCCACCGTCATCGTCCCCCGCAGGATGGCGCGGCCGCCCAGCAGGATCACCATCATCCCCACCGTCCCGAAGACCAGGCGGGCGAACGCGCCGGCCGCCGCCGCGCCGGTGAGCGTGGCCGCCGCGTTGCGCAGCAGGCGGTGCGCGCCGCGGGCAAAGACGCGCCGCTCGCGCCCCTCGGTGCCGTACGCCTTGACCAGGTGAATGCCGCCCAGCGTCTCGTTCAGCCTCCCGGTGACCTGTGCCTGCAGCTCGCCGCGCTCCGCGAACAGGGGGCGCAGGCGGCCAAAGGCGAAGCGCAGGCCGATGCCGAACACGCCCAGCGTCACCAGGCACGCCAGCGTGAGCCGCCAGTCCAGCCAGAACAGCACCGCCGCGGCGAACACCGCGGTCAACCCGCTCCCCACCAGCTCCAGCATCCCCCCACCGACCAGGTTCCGCAGCCCCTCGGGGTCGTGCATGACGCGCGAGACCAGGGCGCCGGACTGCGTGGAGTCGAAGTAGCGCGCGGGAAAGCGGATCACCCGCGCCTGCAGCCGCGTGCGCGTCTCGGTGATGGCGCGCTGCGCGGCGACGCCCACCACCCGCGCCAGCGCGAGCCCGGTCGCCGCTTCGATCAGTGTGGCGAGGCCGACGGCGAGCGCCAGCGGAAGGAGGAGGCCGTGGCGCCCCCCGGCGATCACCTCGTCGATCAGCCAGCGCGGCGTGGCGGGAAGCACCAGCCCCGCGGCGCGTCCCACCACCATCAGCGGCAGGCCGATGGCCAGCGGGCGCCGGTGCCGCCACACCAGCGCGCGCGCCTCCCTCCACGCTGTGCCGGGCGCGGCGGCCGGATGGGCGTCCATCGCAGGGTTCTTCATGATCCGCTCCGAGAAAAGCGGCCCCGGGCGCGTGCCCGGGACCGCCGGGTTGTGAAGTCGGGGCGGGTGGTCGCCGTCGCCCCTGCTCCGCGGTGTTACGGGATGACGCGCTTGCGCCAGTCCTCGGTGAAGTCGTGGTTGATGCCGAGCACCAGACCCTGCGTCTTCTCCGTGGCGCTGCCGTGAACGGCCAGCACCGGACGGCTATAGGTCTTCTTCATGGGAAGTTCCTTGTGTGAGTGTTTGTGCCCCCCGAGGGGCAGGATGCGGCGTCGTGCCGCACGAGGTTGCACCGCACCGGCCGGCGGCCGGCAACGCGGACCATCAGTACGGGATGATCCACTTGCGGTAGCCGCCCAGGTAGTCGTACAGCTCGCCGATGAGCCGGCCCCTGGTCTGTTCCGCCGCGCGGCCGAGCTCGGCCAGCACGGGACGGCTGTAGATCTTCTTCATGGTCGTTTCCTTTTCATGCCCCGGAGGGCGTTGAGCGGCTCTGCGCCGCGTGTACGTGGCCGCACCCGCCGGCCACCGACCCGGCTGGCCGGGCCATCAGGGCTGGACGATCCCTTTGCGGAAGCCACCCAGGTAGTCGTACCACTCCCAGGTGAGCCGACCCCTGGTCTGCTCCGCCGCGCTGCCGAGCTGGGCCAGCGTGGGACGGCTGTAGATCTTCTTCATCGTCGTTTCCTTTTCGTGCCCCGAAGGGCGTTTAGCGGCGTGACGCCGCGTGGATTTGCCTGCTTCGGCCGACCACCGGCCCGACTTCACCCGCGCAC
>DASQBH010001026.1:0-2629 GCA_035635315.1 Longimicrobium sp. | reverse complement strand
GACGATACCAGCCCCGCCGCGCGGACGAAACCCCGCTCCCGGTGGTTCTGTCCGCGACACGGGTTCGGCGCCGACAGGTAGCAGGAGGTGCCGCTGCTTTCTTGTCACAGGCTCGGGCTTCTTGTCACAGATCCTCCAGGTTTCTTGTCACGAGGCCGGACTTCTTGCCACAGGCCCCAGGTTTCCTGCCACACACCCCCGAATCTTGTCAGACCATTCACTTATCTTGTCATAATTTTGACAAGAAACTATAATTCTGACAAGAAAACCGGTTTCTTGTCACATCCTGACGAATCCTGTCAATGGCACGGATTACCGACGCGGAGCGAGACCAGCAAGGTATCGAGCTGCTGGAGATCATTGCCGCACACCCGGAAGGGACCGGGCGCGAAACACTCGCCCGTGAATACGAAGCGCGTTTTGGAACGCGGCTCGAATGGCGCACACTGCTCCGCAGGCTCGGGCGTCTGACGACCAGCGGCCAGATCACGGCCGTAGGCAAAGGCCGCGCGCGGGTGTACCGGCCCGCCGAGGTGCCGGCGATCTCGCCGGGAGCCGCATCGGACGGGCGAGACAACCCGGCCAGGGCCGGAGAGGAAGAAGCCTACGTTCCTGTCTCCGCGGGCGGGGCCGAGGTCCGTACGCTCGTGCGCAGACCGATCAGCCAGCGTGAGCCGGTGGGATATCGGATCGAGTTCCTGGAGGCGTACCAGCCGGGCACTACGTGGTACCTGCCGGCGGATCTGCGGCGACAACTGCACGAGATGGGCACCACCGCCGAGCCAGAGCAGCCCGCCGGCACCTTTGCGCGGGACGTGTTCGACCGCCTGTTGATCGACCTGTCGTGGGCGTCCAGCCGGCTCGAGGGGAACACCTACAGCCGGCTGGACACGCAGAACCTCATCAAGTTCGGACAGGAGGCCGAGGGAAAGGACGGTCAGCAGGCGCAGATGATTCTGAACCACAAGCACGCCATCGAGTTCCTGGTCGATGAAGCAGAGGCGGTGGCGTTCGACCGGCGCACGCTCACCACCCTTCACAGCGCGCTTTCCGAAAACCTGCTCGACGATCCTCGGGATGAGGGCGGCATCCGCAAACGGCCGGTGCGAATCTCCGGAACGCCGTACATTCCCATCGCCGTCCCGCAGGTGATCGAGGATGCGTTCGACACGCTGCTGCGTCTTGCCTCAGCGATCCCGGATCCGTTCGAGCAGGCGTTTTTCGCGATGGTGCACATCCCCTACCTGCAGCCGTTCACGGACGTAAACAAGCGCACGTCGCGTCTGGCCGCCAACATCCCCCTGATCCGTGCCAACCTGTGCCCCCTCTCGTTCGTGGACGTGCCGGAACGTGCTTATGTGGAAGGCACACTCGGAATCTATGAAGAGAACCGGGTAGACCTGCTCCGGGACGTGTTCGCCTGGGCATACGCGCGATCCTGCGCACAGTATCGTGTCGTGCGCGAATCCATGGGGCAGCCCGACGCGCTCAGGCTGCGGTACCGCGAGGCCCTGGCAGAGGTGGTACGCGACACAGTGCTCTCACTCTCTCCGCCGAACACCAGTCTGCTGCGCGACTGGGCAGAGGAGCACGGGATTCCGGAGGATGACCGGGAAGGATTCACCGAGCGGGCGCTCTCCCTGCTCGTAAGCCTGCACGAGGGCAACACGGGGCGATACCGGATCCGTCCGAGCGAGTACCGCGCGTGGCTCGACAAATACCGCGCGTGATTTCGTGATCCGTGCGTGATCGTGGTGGCAAACAGCCGGGGCGCCGATCTCATCCGATCGGCGCCCCGGTTCGTTCTTTTGACCTCGGCCGGCGGCTACGCGGCTGGAGCACCGATCAGCCTGGTGATCACGTCGGCGACGGAGGCGGGGTCGGCGGTCTTGGAGAGGAAGGCGCTGCAGCCGGATTCGTCGGCCAGGCCGCGCCCCTCTCCGCCGACATGCGCGCTGACGGCGACCACGGGGATGCCGGCGGTGCGGGGCACGGCCTTCAGGCGGCGGGTGATCTCCCAGCCGTCCATCCACGGCAGCTGCACGTCCATCAGGATGAGGTCGGGCCGGTCCGCCTCGGCACACCGCACGGCCGCCTCGCCGTCCTCCGCCTCCAGCACCTGAAAGCCGCGGTGCTCCAGGACCGCGCGGTAGATCGCGCGCTGGTCCGCGAGATCATCCACCACCAGCACCTGCTGTATTCGCGGCTCGGTCATGGCGCCTGATCCCGGGTTCCGGGGGTGCCGAACGGCAGGCGCACACGGCTCCGCCCTCCGGCCTCCCCCACACCTCTACCTGACGTTTCACGACGCGCCGGGTCACGCATCCGGGCGAGCAACAGGGCCCGCGGGCGCCCGCTCATCCGCCGTGGACGGCGGAGTCGGCGGACTGCATCACCGCACGTCCACCACGTTGTCGCCGGGCTCGCGCTGGATGAGCTTGTGCAGCGGGTCGATGCCGGCGCGCGCGGGGCGGCGGGGGACGATGACGGTGATCGTCTGGCGGCCGGCGCGCAGGCGGTGGCGCCAGAGATAGAGCGGCGGACCGAGATCCTGCCCATCCGGCGCTTCGATAAAGACGCCGATCTCCACCAGGTCGTTCATCGGCACGGCCGTCTCGTTGCCGATGCT